>CALBBA010000048.1 GCA_937926755.1 uncultured Collinsella sp. | reverse complement strand
GCCGTCATCGATAAGGACTTTGCGGCCGAGAAGCTCGCCGAGCAGCTCGATGCCGATGCCCTGATCATCCTGACGGCCGTGGAGAAGGTTGCCATTGGCTTTGGCACCGACCACGAGCAGTGGCTCGACACGCTGACCGCGGCTGACGTAAAGCGTCTGTCCGAGGCCAACGAGTTCGGTCGCGGCTCCATGCTGCCCAAGGTCCAGGCAGCCTCGACATTTGCCGAGAGCAAGCCGGGCCGCACGGCGCTCATCACGCTGCTCGAGAAGGCGCGCGATGGCCTTGCTGGCAAGACCGGTACCACGTTTACCGGCGACGCTGAGTAGGCATATCTGCACCATTGAGGAGGGTGCCCTGCGTCGCGGGGTGCCCTCCTTTGTGCTATGGAGAGCCAAGGGGCGTTCGCTGGAAAACGAGCGCATGCCTGTTCTGACGGAGTGCGAGCTTGGTATGGTGGGTATAGCAACTATGGTGTCCAAGGTGGCCAGGGGAGGTTTGCGGAGATGAAACTCGGTTGCGTGATTATGGCCTCGGGCGAGGGCAAGCGGTTTGGCTCCAACAAGATGCTCGCCGATATCTATGGCGAGCCGCTGATTGCCCGGACCATCGATTCGGTTCCCCAGGGCTTCGATGTCGTGGTTTCGACGCGTTGGCCCGAGGTCGCCCGGATTTGTGAGGACAAGCATTGCCCGTGCGTGCTGCACGATGGCGAGCTGCGCAGCGAAAGCGTCCGTGCGGGCCTTTCGTGGGGAGTCGAACGCAACTGGAAAGGCTACCTCTTTTTGCCGGGCGACCAGCCGCTCGTGAGTTCGGATTCTTTTGAGGCTATGGTTCGTGCATTTGACGAGTGTGGCCGCAAGCATCCGGTGCGTCTTGCGTGCAACGGTGAGCCTTCGAGCCCGGTGCTCTTTCCGGCGGAACTGTTCGATGCGCTCATGCGTCTTGAGGGCAAGGACGGCGGCGGTTCGATCCTCAAGGAGCGTACCGACGTGGTGCTGGTCGAGGCGCGTGCCTACGAGCTGTGGGATGTCGATACCGCCAAGGGACAGCGACGCATAGCGGAGCATATCGCCGCCTGCTCGTATTTTGATCGCGTGGCCAACTGCATAAATCAATAAGGAGCAATTATGATCATCATCAAAAACGGCGCACTCGTGACGCCCCAAGGGCTTCGCCGCGCCGATCTTGCCATGGAGGGCGATAAGATCGTGCGGATCGCCGCGGCGATTAAGCCGGCCGAGGGCGATACCGTCGAGGATGCCGCGGGCTGCTGGGTGTTTCCCGGCTTTATCGACGGCCACACACACATGCAGTGCTGGACCGGCATGGATTGGACAGCCGATAGCTTTGAGACCGGCACGCGCGCGGCTGTCTGCGGCGGTACGACGACCATCGTGGACTACGCGACGGCCGATCGTGGCGTGACCATGCCCGATGCCTTGGCCGAGTGGCATCGCCGCGCCGACGGCACCTGCACGGCAAACTACGCCTTTCATATGGCACTCGCCGAGTGGAACGAGCGCAACCGCGCCGACCTTTTGGCCATGCGCGAGGCGGGCGTATCGTCGTTTAAGACCTACTTTGCCTATGACCACCTGCGCCTGGACGATGCCGAGACGCTCGAGGTGCTCGAGGAGCTCAAGCATATTGGCGGCATACTGTGCGTGCATTGCGAGAACGGCACGCTGGTGAATGAGCTGCAGAAGCGCGTGTTTGAGCAAGGTATCCACGGGCCCGAGGGCCACGCGCTCAGCCGTCCGGACGTGTGCGAGGCCGAGGCAGTGAGCCGCCTGCTATATCTGGCGCACCTGGCCGGCGACGTACCGGTCAACGTGGTTCACCTTTCGACCAAGCTGGGGCTCGAGGCCATCCGTGCCGCCAAGGCGCGCGGGCAGAAGAATATCTATGTCGAGACCTGCCCTCAGTATCTGATGCTCGACGATACGTGCTATTTGGAGCAGGGCGAGGACGGCTTTGCGGGCGCCAAATATGTGATGAGCCCGCCGCTGCGCCATGCGGGCGACCGTGCGGCACTGCGCGAGGCGCTTGTGGCCGGCGAGATCGATACGATCGCGACCGACCACTGCAGCTTTAACCTGCACGGGCAAAAGGACCGCGGGCGCGACGACTTCCGCGCGATTCCCAACGGCGGGCCCGGTGTGGAGCATCGCCCCGTCGCGATCGCTACGAGCTTTGAGGGACAGCTGGGTCCCGAGGATCTGTGCCGCTTGATGAGCGAGAACCCGGCGCGCGTCTTTGGCATGTATCCGCGCAAGGGATGTCTTGCCGAGGGCTCCGATGCCGATGTGTGCGTGTGGGATCCCAAGGCGCGCTGGACGATCAGCGCCGCGACGCAGCATCAGGCCGTGGACTACACGCCGCTCGAGGGCTTTGAGGCGCACGGCCGCGCCAAGGCAGTGTTTGTGAACGGCGTGCTGGCCGCGTGCGACGGCGAGCCCACCGGAGCCCAACCCGGCCGCTACGTCCCCCGCTAGCAGCAAAGATGCCGTGTCCCCTCCTCAGTTGCGGTGAAATACGGACTGTTTGCGGCCGTCGGGCGGCCAAACAGTCCGTATTTCACCGCAACTGAGGAGATGGGGCCGGCTACTTGAGGCTGCTGGCGACGACGGGGTGGTCGAGAGCTGCCTCGAAGCGGTCGGCCATCGTGGGGTCGCTGAGCGTGTCGACTTGGTTGAGCATGACGCGTGCGGTGCTGAGTTCCATCACCCGTATCTCGGCATTGAGCACCTGTGCGACGCGCTCGGGCGTGGCGATGTCGGTGAGCTCGCAGCCGCAACGCTCGCAAAAGAGCTCGGGGCGGTGGACGGCTTCGTGGATGGGCTTGCCGAGCCCTGAGGCGCCGACGATCCAGACGATGTTGGCCGTGCCAGAGGGAATCACCGGCTCCCAGGCGGCGTGGGCCTTGAGCGGGAGCCGCTTGCTGCCGTCCGCCTCGGCCAGGACGTAGTCAAAGCGCTGCGCCAGCTGGTCGAGCGGCTCGGCAGGGGAGGAGAGCTTGCCCGTCTGGGGGTCCAAGACGCCTGCCTGGCAGATGCTTCCCCGCACAAGCCCCGCGCAGGCCTCGCAGGTGCAGCCTGGGGCGTGTGGGGCACCTGGCTTCCAGGGCGCGGCGTCCAGGCGACGGCTCGACCCGTCCCATGGCACGCCGGCGACGGGGAGCATGCGCGTGGTGGTGCAGAGGAGCACGCGGCCGCCAGCGCGCATAAGCTCAAGGCCGAGCGTCTTTAGCAAGGTCGACTTGCCACCGCTGCCGATAATCGCGGTAATGCCCGGCTCGATCCTGAGCGCCGAGGCAAGATTGCCGCTAACCGTTTCCATCTGTTCACCGCCGTATAATACTGTGATAATAAATAATCATCAGAGTAGCGGTCGAACCGCTTTTGCTCTGCTCAAACCGTAGCACAGGGAGGTGCCCCGGGAATGCTCGTTTATGTTCGCGGCGCCGGCGATATCGCCACGGGCGTCGCCGCTCGCTTGGTGCGCGCCGGCGTTTCGGTCGTTATGGCCGATATCGCGGTTCCCACGTGCATCCGTCGCACAATCAGTTTTTGCGAGGCCATTCGCTTGGGCGAGGTCCAGGTCGAGGGCATCCGCGCTCGCTTGGCGCAGACGCCGGCAGAGGCGCTTGCAATTACCGAGGCCGGAGACGTCGCCGTGGTGGTGGACCCCCGGGCCAAGATGCTCGACGAACTGAAACCCGCTGCCGTGGTCGATGCGATTTTGGCCAAGCGCAACTTGGGCACCACGCGCGATATGGCGCCTGTCGTCATCGCCGTGGGGCCGGGCTTTACCGCGCCGGTCGATTGCGACGCCGTGGTCGAGACCATGCGCGGGCATTTTTTGGGCCGCGTGATTACCCAGGGCTCCCCCCAGCCCAACACGGGTGTGCCAGGCATGATCGGCGGATACGGCAAGGAGCGTGTTATCCACAGCCCCGCCGCCGGCGTGTTTCGGTCCGACCGCGCAATCGGCGACATCGTGAGCGCCGGAGACGTGATTGGCTACGCGGACGATACGCCCATGATCACGCAGATTGACGGCTGCTTGCGCGGCCTTTTGGCGAACTGCGTGCAGGTGACTGAGGGCTTTAAATGCGCCGATGTCGATCCGCGCGGCGATGCCAGCTATATCAACTACATTTCGGACAAGGCGACGTCGGTCGGCGGCGGCGTGCTCGAGGCACTCGCTATGCTCACCGATATCTTTAGAGGATAGAAGGCGGCAATGGAAAAGCTCGATGTTGTGAATGCGGCGCTTGCCGCCCTGCGTGCTGGCGAGACGTGCGAGCTCGTGGTCGTGGCCGGCACGGCGGGGTCGTCGCCGCGCGGCGTGGGCGCCTGGATGGCCGTCTTTGCCGACGGCAGCCAGGCGGGCACTATCGGCGGCGGCAAGATTGAGCTCTTTGCGCTGGATGAGGCGCGCGAACTCCTGAGCGCGGGACAGTCGCGTCTGGTCCGCTACACCATGGGCGGCGAGAACTCCGATACCGGCATGATCTGCGGCGGAGCCATCTGCCTGTGCTATCTGCATCTGGATGCGACCCAGGCACCGTTGTTCCAGGAAATTGCCGACGTCTTGGTCTATCGGCGCATCGGCGACTTCGTCATCGACTTTGAGCCGTTTATCGCGAGCGCGCTCGAGGGCGATGTGGCCGAGTACCATGGCGAGGCATCGCGCCATACCATCGCGGGCTGCCCCGGGCTTTCACTGGTGGAGGAGGGGAGTAACGTCACCTACACTAACGCCGCCTCCGAGATTCCTCCCGCGCACATCGAGACGCTCTGCCCCGAGGGCCTGACCTATATCTTTGGCTGTGGCCACGTGGGCGCCGCGACGGCGCGGGTGCTCACGGCGGCGGGCTTTGCCGTCGGGGCGTGCGACGACCGCCCCAGCACGTTGACGCCCGAATGGGTGCCCGGTGTCTACGATCGTCGCTTGGTCGATTACAAGAACCTGAGCGAGCTGTGTCCCATCGGTCCGCGCGACTTGGTGGTTGTGGCCACAGCAGGCCACAAGTCCGATATCGACGTGGTGATTCAGGCCATGCGCGCCAAGCCTGCCTACCTGGGCTGTCTGGGCTCGCGTCGCAAGACGGCCTTTGTGCGCGCCCGCCTGGAGCAGGAGGGCTTTACGCAGGACCGGATCGACGAGCTGCACCTGCCGATCGGCGTTGCCATCAAGGCAGAGGATCCCGAGGAGATCGCTATCTCCATCGCCGCCGAGATGATCCACCTGCGCCGCACCAAACTCGTCCCCCGCAAGCGCTAATCGCATCCCCACCAATTAAGTTGCGGTGAAATACGGATTGTTTAAGCCTGTTAGGCCGCCCAACAGTCCCTATTTCACCGCAACTGCTTGTTGGGACCCATTTGTGCGGGGGAGTTGTGGAGTTGTGCAGGCAGACGAGGTTTTTCTGGAAATACGCTCCCGATGCGCGTATAGTACCGATTGTTTTGTCGGCTCCTGCTGCGTCGAGTCCAAACCGCGAAATGCCATGAGCGGCGCGGATGCAGCCAGGAGGCACGAGGACAACCCATCGTGGCCACGCCCCGTGCTTAAAACCCCAAGAAGGAGTGAACAATGGCAGAAGAGAAGTATGTGCCGCGTCTGAAGACCAAGTACAACAACGAGGTCAAGCAGCAGCTTCAGGACAAGTTCCAGTACGAGAACGTCATGATGATCCCCAAGTTTGAGAAGATCGTCGTGAACATGGGTGTCGGCGAGGCCGCTACCGATTCCAAGGCCATCGACGGTGCCGTGCGCGACCTGCGCGCCATCACCGGCCAGCAGCCGATGATCACCCGTGCCCGCAAGTCCATCGCTACCTTCCGCCTGCGCGCTGGTATGCCGATCGGCTGCAAGGTTACCCTGCGTGGCGACCGTATGTGGGAGTTCTTCGATCGTCTGACCTCCGTCGCGATCCCCCGTATCCGCGACTTCCGCGGCATCTCCGCCAAGAGCTTCGACGGCCGTGGTAACTTCTCCATGGGCGTCACCGAGCAGCTCATCTTCCCCGAGATCGACTTCGACTCCGTCGATCACCAGCGCGGTATGGACATCACTTTCGTGACCACCGCCAATACCGATGAGGAGGCCAAGGCCCTTCTGGACGCCTTCGGTTTCCCGTTCAAGAAATAGGTTCACCTGCCCTATAAGCGCCGTTCCCACAAGGGGGCGGCGCTTGGGGCGAACAATACTCTATGTGAGGAGGATATAAGTGGCTAAGACATCGATGATCGTCAAGTGCGATCGCAAGCAGAAGTTCTCTACTCGTGAGTACACGCGCTGCCAGCGCTGCGGCCGTCCGCACTCTGTGTACCGCAAGTTCGGCCTGTGCCGTGTCTGCTTCCGCGAGCTTGCACTCAAGGGCGAGCTTCCCGGCGTTAAGAAGGCCAGCTGGTAAGTCACTACCAGCGTTTCAAGCATCAGTTTGGAACAGGGAAAACGCGCTAAAAAGGCTTTGCCGTTAAGGGCGGCGAAGAACCAAGAGCACGTGTTCATCAAGAACGAAGGAGAATCTGTATGAACCTTACAGACCCGATCGCAGATATGCTTACGCGCATCCGTAACGCTAACTCTGTGAACAAGGCCACGGTCTCCATGCCGAGCAGCAAGAAGCTCGTCGAGATCGCTCGTGTTCTGCACGAGGAGGGCTACATCGAGGGCTACGATGTCGAGGACACCGTTCCCCAGAAGACTCTGCACATCACGCTTAAGTATGGTCCCAAGAAGGCTAAGGTCATCAACGGCATCCGCCGCATTTCCAAGCCGGGCCTGCGTAAGTACACTGGCGTTGCCGACATGCCCCGCGTCCGCGGTGGCCTTGGTACCGCCATTATTTCCACCAGCCATGGCGTCATGACCGACCGCGATGCTCGCAAGCACAACGTCGGCGGCGAGATCATCGCTTACGTCTGGTAATTCGCTCGGTAGGTAGAAGGAAAGGAGATCACCGTGTCTCGTATCGGTAATAAGCCTGTCCAGATTCCCGCCGGAGTCGAAGTGGCAGTCAACGGCAACAACGTTGTCGTCAAGGGCCCCAAGGGCCAGCTCGAGCTCGATGTCTTTGAGAAGCTCGCTATCAACATCGAGGACAACGTCCTCACCGTTTCCCGTCCCGACGACGAGCGTGAGACCCGTGCCCGCCACGGCCTCACCCGCGCCCTCATCCACAACATGGTTGTTGGCGTTTCCGAGGGCTTCGAGAAGAAGCTCGAGCTCGCCGGCGTCGGTTACCGCGTGCAGCAGAAGGGCAAGAACCTCGAGTTCTCCCTGGGCTTCTCGCACCCCGTGATCGTCGAGGCTCCCGAGGGCATCACCTTCGAGGTTCCCGACAACACCCACGTGAACGTCAAGGGTATCAACAAGCAGCAGGTCGGTCAGATCGCCGCTGAGATCCGCGGCCATCGTCCTCCCGAGCCTTACAAGGGCAAGGGTATCCACTACGTTGGCGAGCACATCCGCCGCAAGCTGGGTAAGGCCGCCAAGTAGTCGTAACCGACTCACTCGCATAAGACCAGCACCCCGTCAGGTGCTGGCAAGATCAACCTTTTTAGGAGTTTACGTATGAACAAGCATAAGGCGAAGCTGGAAGGCCTCAAGCGTCGTCAGCGTCGTGTTCGCGGCAAGGTCTCGGGTACCTCCGAGCGTCCGCGTCTTCGCGTGACCCGTACTAACGCCAACATCTATGCCCAGATCATCGACGACAGCAAGGGCTCCAGCCTGACGCTCGTCTCTGCCTCGACCCTCGAGGCCGAGTTCAAGGGCACCCACACCTCGAACAAGGAGGCTGCGGAGAAGGTCGGTCAGCTCGTTGGCAAGCGCGCCATCGAGGCCGGCATCACCAAGGTCGCCTTCGATCGCGGTGGCCGTATCTACCATGGCCGCGTCAAGGCCCTCGCCGACGGTGCTCGTGCCGCCGGTCTCGAGTTCTAGGAGGTATGTAGCACATGGCTCGTAATCAGAAGCAGCAGCGCGAGGCCTCCGAGTTCGAGGAGCGCGTCGTTTACATCAACCGCGTGTCGAAGACCGTCAAGGGTGGTCGTCGCATGAGCCTCGTCGCTCTCGTCGTCGTTGGCGACGGCAAGGGCAACGTCGGCGTTGGCATGGGCAAGTCCGCTGAGGTGCCCATGGCCATCTCCAAGGCATCTCTCGATGCCAAGAAGAACATGTTCCACGTGCCGGTGACCGAGCAGGGCACCATCCCGCACGAGGTTCTCGGCCACTTTGGTGCCGGCCGCATCATCATCAAGCCCGCTGTCGAGGGTACCGGCGTTATCGCCGGCGGCGCTGTGCGTCCCCTCTTTGAGCTTGCTGGCATCAAGAACGTCCTGTCCAAGTCCCTCGGTACCGACAACGGCCTCAACATCATCAAGGCTGCCGTCGAGGGCCTCAAGGAGCTCTCCAGCCCTGAGGACGTCGCGGCTCGCCGTGGCCTGACGGTCTCCGAGATGTTCGTCGGTAAGGAGAACTAAGCATGGCTGACACCATCAAGATCAAGCAGGTCCGCAGCACCAACGGTTGCAAGCAGGACCAGGTCCGTACTGTCCGTGCCCTCGGTCTCCACAGGATCCGCGAGGTTCGCGAGATTGCTGACAACGAGTCCGTCCGCGGCATGATCTTCAAGGTCAAGCACCTTGTCGAGATTGTAGAGGAGTAGCAAATGCAGCTTCACGATCTTACTCCCGCGCCCGGTTCCACCAAGAACCGCAAGCGCGTCGGCCGTGGCAATTCTTCGGGTCACGGCACCACTTCTGGCCGCGGCCAGAAGGGCCAGGGTTCCCGCTCTGGCGGCACCAAGGGTGCCGGCTTCGAGGGTGGCCAGACTCCGCTGGCTATGCGCCTGCCCAAGCTTCCGGGCTTCCGC
Source organism: uncultured Collinsella sp. (assembly GCA_937926755.1). Lineage (GTDB taxonomy): Bacteria > Actinomycetota > Coriobacteriia > Coriobacteriales > Coriobacteriaceae > Collinsella. The sequence goes on along the minus strand of CALBBA010000048.1, from coordinate 15,098 downwards.
AACCCCCGTCGTATCGAGTACACCGCTGTTAACGTTGAGCGTCTCGAGCGTAAGTTCGAGGACGGCGCTGTGATCGACGGTGCCGCTCTTAAGGCCGCTCGCATCACCAAGAGCGAGTTCGAGCCCGTCAAGGTGCTCGGCAATGGTGAGCTCACCAAGAAGTTCACGGTCAAGGTCGACAAGGTCAGCGCTTCTGCGCAGGCCAAGATCGAGGCCGCCGGCGGAAAGGTCGAGCTGCCGTGCTAAATGGTCTTAAGAATGCTTTCCGCATCAAAGAATTGCGCGAAAAGATTCTTTTTACCATAGCTATGCTCGTCGTGTACCGCATTGGTGCGCACGTTCCTGTGCCCGGCATTCCCTTCCAGGGGATGCTGGGCCTTTTCTCGACCGATAACAATTCGGTCGCCGCAGGTGCTATGGCCCTCCTGAATCTTTTCTCTGGCGGCGCGTTGAGCTATGTGTCGGTGTTTTCGCTGGGCATCATGCCTTACATCACCAGCTCGATCATCCTCCAGATGCTCCAGGCCGTCGTGCCTTCCCTGCATGAGCTTGCCCGCGAGGGCGAGGTCGGTCAGACAAAGATTACGCAGTATTCGCGTTACCTCACCCTGGCTCTGGCAATCCTCAACTCCGTGGGTTACCTCTTCCTCTTTAAGAGCTTCGGCATCAGCTTTAATGGCGCCGGCGCTCCCGAGATCATCTTCGACCTCATGATCATCGGCACGCTCACCGCGGGCGCCATGCTGATCATGTGGATCGGTGAGCTCATCACCCAGCGCGGTATCGGCAATGGCATGTCGCTGATCATCTTTGCGAACATCATGGCCGGTCTGCCGCAGGCTATCTTCTCCAGCACCGAGGGCAATGCCGGTGGCATCATCACCATGGTGATCATCTGCGCCATCATCCTGCTGGTTATCCCGCTGATTGTTTTCCTTGAGCGCGGCCAGCGCCGCATCCCGGTCTCCTACGCTAAGCGCGTCGTGGGCCGTCGCATGATGGGTGGCCAGACCACCTACCTGCCCATCAAGGTCAACACCGCGGGTGTCGTGCCGATCATCTTCGCCTCGGCGCTGCTGTACTTCCCGGCTCAGATTGCCGTGTTCTTCCCCGGCATCGGCTGGATCCAGGCAGTTGCCTCCGCGCTTTCGACCGGTTGGCTCAACTGGGTGCTTAACGTTGTCCTCATCGTGTTCTTCGCGTACTTCTACACCTCCATGGTGTTCAACCCCGATGACACGGCCGATAACCTTAAGAAGCAGGGCGGCTTTATTCCGGGCGTCCGTCCGGGTAGGGCTACCGCGGCCTACATCAAGAACGCGCTCAACAAGATCACGCTTCCCAGCGCTGTCTTTTTGGCGCTCATCGCCATCGTGCCTTCGATCATCTTCTCCTTCACGGGTAACCATCTGATCCAGGCATTTGGCGGCACGTCCATCCTCATCATGGTCGGCGTCGTGCTCGACACGGTCGATAAGCTCGAAGGCCAGATCAAGATGTATGATTACGATGGATTCTTTAAATAGGCTAGAGGAGGATTGCTCATGAACCTCGTATTGCTCGGAGCTCCGGGTGCCGGTAAGGGCACCGTCGCACAGGAGCTCGTCGCCGAGTTTGGCGTCGCCCATATTTCCACGGGCGACCTGCTGCGTGCTGCCGTCAAGGGTGGCACCGAGCTTGGTATTCAGGCTAAGAAGTACATGGACGCTGGCGAGCTCGTTCCCGACCAGCTCGTGATCGACCTTGTCAAGGAGCGCCTTGCTGCCGATGACGCCCAGCAGGGCTTCATCCTCGACGGCTTCCCGCGCAACACCGCCCAGGCTGTGACGCTCGATTCCGAGCTCTCCGCCATGGGTCGCGAGATCGACTGCGCCCTTCTGGTCGACGTGGCCCCCGAGGTCATCATCGATCGTCTGTCTTCGCGTCGCACTTGCCGCGCCTGCGGTTACACCGGCACCGCTGCCGATGCTACCTGCCCCAAGTGCGCCGGCGAGATGTATCAGCGCGACGACGACAAGCCCGAGACCATCAAGAACCGTCTCGACGTCTACGAGAAGTCCACGAGCCCGCTCGTCGACTACTATCGTGGCCAGGGTCTGCTCAAGTCGGTCAACGGTGACCAGGCTCGCGAGACCGTGTACGGGGATGTCAAAGAGGCTCTCGGTCTATGATCAAGATTAAGTCTGCAACGCAAATCGAGCAGATGAAGAAGGCAGGAGCGCTATCTAAGATGGCGCTCCGCCACGTTGGAGTCATGGTGCGCCCCGGCGTTTCGACTTTTGAGCTTGATCAGCTCGCGGAGCAGATTATCCGCATGCATGGCGGCACCCCGGCCTTTAAGGGTTACGGCGGGTTCCCCGGTACCATTTGTGCATCGATTAACGATGCTGTGGTCCACGGTATTCCCAATCCCGACATGATCCTGCGCGATGGCGATATCATCTCCATCGATACGGGAGCCGTTGTCGACGGTTGGGTTGGCGATAACGCTTGGACGTTTTTTGTCGGCACACCCACGCCCGAGGCCAAGGCCCTGTGCGAGGTCACGCGCGATTGCCTTAAGGCTGCCATCGAGCAGGCTGTTCCCGGTAACCATATCGGGAACGTCGGTTATGCCGTTCAGTCCCTCGCCGAGTCTCACGGTTACGGCGTGCTTCGTGATTATGTGGGCCATGGCATTGGCCGCGTGATGCACGAGGACCCCAACGTTCCTAACTATGGAAAGAAGGGGAGGGGCGTTCGCCTCCAGGCCGGCATGGTCATTGCCATTGAGCCGATGGTTACGATGGGTTCCAACCATGTGAGCACGGGCTCCGACGGTTGGATCGTCACGACCAACGACCACCTGCCCGCCGCGCACTACGAGAACACCGTCGCCATTACCAATGACGGCCCGGTGATTCTCACCACGGATGCGCAAGGTGCTTGGTGTTCGCTCCAAGGCGGAGAAATGTAACAAGTTCCACTTAGTTGTGGAGCCATTACGAAGTTATTACGATGCGTGCATACGTGTTGTAGAATACTCAATCGCTGTCGTTTTCTAGAGAAAGATGATTGCTTGTGAAGAAGGAAGACGCAATTGAGCTCGAGGGTACGGTAAAAGAGCCGCTGCCCAACGCCATGTTTAAGGTCGAGCTCGAGAACGGTCATTCGGTTCTGTGCAACATTTCTGGCAAGATCCGAATGAATTACATCCGTATTCTCCCCGGTGACAGGGTTGTCGTGGAGCTTTCCCCGTACGACCTGACCCGCGGCCGCATCACCTATCGCTATAAATAGCGGCACGCATACACGCTCTTTTCCGACTGCAGGCTTAGCTCAACCTACGGTCGGATTGTGTGTGAAGACCAGCCATAGTTTTAAACGCCTGCGGCTGGGCGAGTAGATAGTAGGGAAGTAGTTTGAGCGCTACCGAAAGGAAGAACGATGAAGGTACGTCCTTCGGTCAAGAAGATGTGCGATAAGTGCAAAATCATTAGGCGCCATGGCAAGGTCCTCGTCATTTGCGAGAACCCCCGTCATAAGCAGCGTCAGGGTTAAGAGAGGAGACTACGTTGGCCCGTATTAATGGTGTCGACCTCCCGCGTGAGAAGCGCGTTGAGATCGGTCTGACCTACATTTACGGCATCGGCCGCACCACTGCGACGAAGATCTGCGTCGAGTGCAACGTTAACGTGGATACGCGTGTTAAGGACCTCACCGAGGATGAGGTTAACGCCATCCGCGATTATATCGATAAGAACCAGATCATGGTTGAGGGCGACCTCCGCCGTGAGCGCAACCAGAACGTCAAGCGCCTTATGGACATCGGCTGCAACCGCGGCCTTCGTCACCGCAAGGGCCTCCCGGTCCGCGGCCAGCGCACCCACACTAACGCTCGTACCCGCAAGGGCCCGAAGCGTCAGATCGGTGCTAAGAAGAAGAAATAAGGAGCGCTAGATAGATGGCTACTGCTAAGAAGAACGTTCGCGCTGCCCGTCTGAAGCGCGCGGACCGTAAGAACATTTCCGTGGGCCAGGCTCACATTCGTTCTACGTTCAACAACACGATCGTTTCGATCACCGATCCCCAGGGCAACGTCATTTCCTGGAAGTCGGCTGGCCAGGTGGGCTTCAAGGGCTCCCGTAAGTCCACGCCGTTCGCTGCCCAGATGGCTGCCGAGGCTGCTGCCAAGCAGGCCATGGAGCACGGTATGAAGAAGGTTTCCGTCTTCGTCAAGGGCCCCGGCTCCGGTCGTGAGACCGCCATCCGCTCCCTCCAGGCTGCTGGCCTCGAGGTCTCGAGCATCCAGGACAAGACCCCCATTCCGCACAACGGCTGCCGCCCCAAGAAGCGTCGCCGCGTGTAACTGAAAGGATCGTATCAATATGGCAATCGACAGGACTCCTGTTCTTAAGCGCTGCCGTCAGCTCGGGATCGATCCCGCTGAGCTCGGTTACAGCAGCAAGAAGGAATCTATCCGTCAGCCCAAGCGCCGTCGCAAGGAATCTGAGTACGGCATGCAGCTGCGCGAGAAGCAGAAGGTCAAGTTCATCTATGGCGTTCTGGAGAAGCAGTTCCACGGCTACTTCAACAAGGCCCGCAAGATGAACGGCGTAACCGGTGAGAACCTCATGATCATCCTTGAGTCTCGCCTCGACAACGTCGTCTTCCGTCTTGGCTTCGCCCGCACCCGCAAAGAGGCTCGTCAGTCCGTCCGTCACGGTCACTTCACCGTGAACGGCAAGCGCGTGGACATCCCGTCCTACCGCGTCAAGGCCGGCGACGTCGTCGCTGTCGGCGAGAAGTTCCGTGACCTCCTCCCCATCAAGGAGGCCCTGATTTCCTCCGAGCGCTTTGAGGTCCCTGGCTGGCTCGAGGTCGATATCGAGAAGCTGTCTGGTAACGTGCTCGCTCTGCCGACGCGTGAGCAGATCAGCGGTGATATCAACGAGCAGCTCATCGTCGAGCTCTACTCTAAGTAGTCCATCCGGGCTGCTGAGGCTGGAGGTAATACATGTCAGAATTCATTAGGCCTCAGGTTCAGGTCGAAGAGATCAACGAGACGTCTGCTCGTGTCTCCGTCGAGCCGCTCGAGCGTGGTTACGGCGATACGCTGGGTAACTCCCTTCGTCGCGTTCTTCTGTCCTCGCTCGAGGGTGCCGCCGTCGAGGCTATTCAGATCGATGGTGCACAGCACGAGTTCATGACCATCCCTAACATGGTCGAGGATGTCACCGACATCGTCCTGAATGTCAAGGGTCTTGTCTTCAGGGCTCTCGGCACGACCGACGAGGCGACCGCCACCATTTCGGTTGACGGCCCCTGCGAGGTCACCGGTGCGGACTTCTTTATTCCGTCCGAGTTTGAGCTGGTCAACCCCGAGCAGCACATCGCTACGCTCACCGAGGGTGGCCATCTCACCATGAGCATGCGCATCGGCTATGGCCGCGGCTATGTTTCTGGCGAGGCCAACAAGCGCGACAACGATCCCATCGGTGTGATCCACGTCGACTCGCTGTACTCGCCGGTTTCCCGTTGCGCCAAGCTCGTTGAGGCTTGCCGTGTCGGTCAGCACACCGACTACGACCGCCTTGTCCTCGAGATCGAGACCAACGGCTCCATCGCCCCGCGCGACGCCGTGGTCCAGGCTGCCAATATCATCAACCAGCATATGGCCGCCTTTATGAACCTTGCCGAGACCCCCGAGGTCGAGGAGGAGGCTTCGATCTTCGCTCCCGAGGTCACCAACGACAACGCCGAGCTGGACAAGCAGATCGAGGATCTGGACCTTTCCGTCCGTTCCTACAACTGCCTTAAGCGCGCCAGCATTCACTCGGTCCGTCAGCTCGTTGAGTTCTCGGAGAACGATCTGCTCAACATCCGTAACTTCGGTGTTAAGTCGATCGAGGAAGTGAAGGACAAGCTTGAGTCCATGGGCCTGAGCCTGAAGGCTTAATGCTTCGCATATTTGAGGAGAAACTAGACCATGCGTCACAACGTTAAGAAGGGCCTGAAGCTCGGCACCGATGCGAGCCACACCAAGGCCATGAAGAAGAGCCTTGCTAAGGCCCTCTTCGAGAACGACCGCATCAAGACCACCGAGACCCGCGCTAAGGCGCTGCGTTCGGTCGTCGACCCGATCATCACTTGGGCCAAGAAGGGCGACCTGCACTCTCGTCGTCTGGCTATCGCCAAGCTCGGCGATAAGCAGCTCGTTGCCGAGATCTTCGACAAGGCTGCCCAGGGCATGTGGCAGGATCGCAACGGCGGTTACACCCGCATCATGAAGCTCGGTAACCGCAAGGGCGACAACGCTCCCATCGTTATCATGGAACTCGTCACCGAGCCTTGCACGCCTAAGGCCAAGAAGGCTGCTCCGGCCCCCAAGAAGGCCGCTGCTCCCAAGAAGGTCGAGGCTGTCGAGGAGGCTCCTGCTGAGGAGACCGCTGAGTAGACATTCCGTCTGCATAGGCTATATTCGAGGGGTACGTTCGCGTACCCCTCTTTTTTTGTCGCGATACCGTTGCTTGTTTGTTGGGAGCGCCCATGACTGCGCCGTCTGATTTCAATTCGATTTCCGAGCTTGACGCCACGCTCGTATTTCGCGTGGCCTATGATGGCTCGTCGTATAGCGGATTTGCCGAGCAGCCGGGCCAGACGACCGTTGCGGGCGAGTTACGCCGCGCTATCGAGACGCTGCTGCGCCGCCCGATCGATCTGACGTGTGCGGGTCGTACCGATGGCGGCGTGCATGCGGTGGCCCAGTACATTAGCGTGCCCGTAACGGACGCTGAGCTCGCGTGTACGCGCCGTAGGTGGCTGCGGGCTATGGATGCCCTGCTGCCCAAAGATATCGCCATAAACGAGGTCTACAAGGCCCGTAAGGGCTTTTCTGCACGCTTTGACGCGCGTTCCCGTACGTATACGTACCGTATTGCCGATCGCGATGCACGCCCCGTGCTGTCCCGCGGTGCCGTGTGGTGGCATCGCTATCCCTTGGATGTTGAGGCTATGTCTGCTGCCTGCCCCGCGTTGCTGGGCGAGCAGGACTTTAAAAGCTTTTGCAAGGTTGCCTCGGCCGTTGGCAAGCCCACGCACCGCTGCGTGATGCGTGCCGAGTTTGGCCATGAGGTTGCGTTTGGCGAGGACATCCTGACGTTTACCATCGAGGGCAATGCGTTTCTGCATTCGATGGTCCGCACGATCGTGGGCACGCTTGTCGAGATTGGCATGCATCGCCGTGAACCCGAGTGGATGCGCGAGGTCATCGATGCTTGCGACCGTACCGCTGCGGGCCCCACGGCTCCTGCCTGCGGCCTTACGTTTATGGGCGTGGATTACGATCCCGCCGAGCTTGTCGTGCTCGACTAGGGGAGGGCTCGACGTGTCGTGCGTCGACACCTGTCATCTGTGGGCTGCGCGTGTGCAACATCTGTTCTTGGCGTGCAATGCAACCGGTGTCTCATTGCTTTTATTGCCGGGGTGTACCATGAACCACGGTTTGATTCATTGCTGTCGAGAGGACGGATAATTTGGTTCGACGTGGCTCGCATCCGCGACTTTCGGTGATCCTTGTGGTAGAAGGTTCGCCCAGCTATGCGATGCGTGCGCTCGAGAGTATCCAGAACCAAGACCTCTATGATTTGCAGATTGTCGTTGTCTGCCGCGATGCTGCGCCCGGTGTGCGCCATTCGCTTCAAGTTGCTGCCGACAGGGACATCCATATTGATTTGATTGACGTCGAGGACGCGAAGCGCGGCGCTTGTCTTCGTGCCGGTTTTGATGCCTCGCGCGGCTCTCAAATCATCGCCATGAACGCCGATGAGTGGTTTGCTCCGCAGGCCCTTTCCAAGATGGTCGATATCGCGTGCGATACTGCGGCAGACATTGTGCTCCCCTCGGTGTCGCTCGATCGATACGATGCGCATCGCGAGCGTCATTCGCGCGTCTTGGATGCTGCCTCTATTGCCATAGAAGACGAGTCTTCTATGGTGACTGGGCTGCCTCAGTTGATTTTAGGCGGCCTGGTTGTTCAAACCTCTGGCGTGATGTTCAGCCGGTCGCTGTTTGAGGCATGCCTTTTGTGCGATAAGACGTTTCGCACAGTTGGGTTTATGGCGTGCGCACTCTCGCAGGCACGATGCGTGTCCGGCTGCGGCGATGCTTGTTTCCACGCGGCGGCACCTAAGCTTACAGATGCCTTTGATCCCACCATGTATGCCAAGGTATCCGATGATACCCGAGCGCTCGACGAGCTTGCGGACTCACTCTCGGAAGCAGATAGCGGTGGTCGGCTCAAGCTGGCAAGCCAAAAGTTCTACTTTGCCGGACTGGTCGCCTGCATCGAGAATTTGTGTCTGAGCCCGCATGGAGTGTCGTCAATCGAGCGTTCCGCCCGCATGCGTGATATGCTCGAGGCGCCTCGAACCCGTCAGATGGTCGCCGCGCTCAAGGACAACCATCGGGGACTCGGTCTGTTGTTTGGGCCGATCGCCAGCGCCAAGCCTGCGCGCTGCGTGATGTGTACGCATCTGGCAGCTTTTCTTAACCGGACGGGCGCAAAAACCGCCTAAACGGCTCATTTCGAAACAAATTTGCATAGAATTGTTTCGAAATGCGTTCTTATACACAAAAGCCTTCAAATAGCGTTAAACTATTCAATCACTGATTGATTGTCTCCGCCATCTTTTGGAGAGAGGGTTTGTATGGCTAAAAAACGCAATGGGCGCCAGGATGCCATTAGAGATATTGTGCGCAATAAGGACGTCCGCACGCAGCGCGTGCTGGGCGATGAGCTCCGCGCTATGGGCTTTGATTGCACGCAGGCGACTGTCTCTCGCGATATTGCCGATATGGGGCTGCGTAAGCTCCCTGAGGGCATCTATGTTCTGGCAGAGGACCTGCACCTGCAGCGTATGGTTTCCGAGCTCGTAACGGGCGTTCTGCGCACCGATAATCTGGTTATGATCAAGGCTCAGCCTGGCACGGCTTCCGGCATCGCCGCCGCTGTTGATGCGGCAGAGCTGCCCGATGTGCTTGGCTCGCTTGCCGGCAACGATACGATTTTGGTTATTGCCCAGACGGCCGAGGACGGCGAGCGTCTCGAGGCGCTGATCAATAAGCTGAGCAATTCTCGCAAGTAGGCGTGCAGGTCGTGCGCTCGGCACTGCGTGCGCTGACATAGCGGCTTGTAAGGGGTATCGACGTTGGTCGGTACCCCCTTTTTTGTCTGCCGGTATAAAGACCGCCCATCAGGTCGCTTCAAACTAAAAGGCCCCCGAGCAGTTCAATAGGCTGCTCGGGGGCCTTGTTGCTTATGGCCGGATGATTTCTAGCCGACCGTATCGTCAGGCGTGGGTGAGGGGTCGGGAGTGGGCGTAGGCGTAGGCGTAGGCGTGCCGCCATCGCCGCCGGTCGAACCACCAGTGGAGCCGCCCGTCGAGCCACCGGTCGTACCGGTGCCGCCGGTGGTGTCGCCGCCCGTGGTCTCGGTGGTCGTGGTCGTCGTGGTAGTCGTCGTGGTGGTTTCCTCTTCGTCCTCGTTCTCGTCCTTGTCGTCGTTCTCCGTCTTCTTGGTGTTGTTGGTGCCGTAGAACTTCCAGACGCTGTTGTTCTTGTAGGTGGGCGCCGTTCCGGTCGCAAACTCCTCGCGCTCGGTACCGGTCAGAACGGTGTTCATAAACCGCTTAAAGACAGGCAGGTTGGTGCTGTCGCCCAGCAGGTCCGTGCCGTACTTTTGGATGGGGATCTCGCCCGCGGAATAGCCGGTCCACAGGGCGCACGCCAGCTGCGGGGTATAGCCGCAGAACCAAAGGTTGGTGGTGTTGTCGGTGGTGCCCGTCTTGCCGGCATAGGGCTGGTTGACACTCAGGGCGCCGGCAGCACCCGTACCGCTGCCCTTCATGACGCCGGACAGAACATCGGTGACCGCGGCGGCCTCGCCCTCGGTAAGCACCTGTGAGGGATTGTCGGTGTGCTGGTACAGCACCGAACCGGTACGAGAATCAATCTCGGTGATGGCGATCGGCTGGCGATAGTAGCCGCCGTTGGCAAACGTCGCGTAGGCGGCGGCCATCTCGAGTGGCGAGATCGAGCCGGTGCCGAGCGTCATGACGGGAACGTCCTCGATGTTGTCCTTGGTGGGGTCGATGCCGAGCTTTTTGACGAGCGAGATGATCTTGCTGTTGCCGACGGCTTCCGCCACCTGGATGTAGCCGGTGTTGGAGGAGTATGCCGTCGCCTGCTTAAGCGTGATGTTGCCGTAGCTCTGGTTGGCGTAATTTTGGACCTCGGTCGTGGTGCCCTTGGCCTTGAGCGGCGAGTTGCAGTTGAGGGTGACGTTGGGGTTCATGCCGTTTTGGATGGCAGTTGCCAGCGTAAAGGCCTTAAAGGTGGAGCCGACGGGACGCTTGGCCGTGGCATGGTTTACGTGGTTCTCGTCGGCGTTGTAGTCGTAGCCGCCCACCATGCACTTGATGTAGCCGGTCTTGGGGTCGACGACGACCATGCCCATGTCCAGGCCGTCAAGCGAGAGCGTGTCGAGCTGCTCGCGGACGGCATTCTCTGCCACCTGCTGCATCGTGGGGTCGATGGTGGTCTTGACGGTCAGGCCGCCCTTAAAGAGCACGTCGGTCGAGAACTCCTGCTCCAGCAGCTGCTTGACGTAGGAGACAAAGTAGGGCTGCGAGTATACGTCGACGCCGCTGCCCGAGATTTCGGTCACATTGAGGGTGATGGGCTCGGCCTGTGCGGCATCGTGCTCCTCCTGGGTGATGTGGCCCAGGCGCAGCATGTTGTCGAGAACCTTGTTGCGGCGAGACAGTGCCAGATCGGGATTGACCGTGGGGTCGTACTGCGAAGGCGAGTTGGGAAGGCCGATGAGTAGCGCGGCCTCGCTCAGGGTGAGGTCGGCGGCGCTCTTGGACAGATAGGTCTCGGCTGCGGCCTCGATGCCGTAGGCGCCGTGGCCGTAATAGATGGTGTTGAGGTACATCATGAGGATCTCGTCTTTGGAGTACATGTCCTCCATCTTGATGGCGATGTAGGCCTCGCGCACCTTACGCTCAATGGTCGAGTCGAACTGCTCCTCCTGCAGGATGGTGTTGCGCACAAGCTGCTGGGTGATAGTCGAGGCGCCTTCGTGCCCGCCACCGAGGGTTGCCACCGCAGCACGCGCGATACCCCACAGGTCGATACCGCCGTGCTCGTAGAAGCGCTCGTCCTCGACGTCAACGGTGCCCTGCAGCACGTAGGGGGAGACCTCGTCCTTGGTGATGGACTTGCGGTTTTGCGTGTAGAAGCTCGCGATCTTGTTGCCGTTGCAGTCGACGATCTCGGTGGGCTCGCTCACCAGATACGCGTTGGCGTCGGTGTAGTCGGGCAGATCGGACAGCCAGCGGTTGACGTTGCCGACCATGCCGATGCCAAATGCCACGCCCGCAATCAGCAGAAAGCCCAAAAACGAGAGCAGGATTATGGGCAGAGCATGCGTCTTTGAACGGCTGCGTCCCTGTCGTTGGCGAGGACCCATATATTGACCTCCAGGTATGTCGTGCCGGACGGTGGATGTGCCGTCGGGGCAGGATGGACATAAGTTATTACACGATAAACCAAACGGGGCGCGCGAGGCCTCGTGTATGCTGGAAGACGGCATTTTTCAGAGTGAATGCATACCTTGGTAAGGAGTTTGTCGATGGCGATTCGGACGATGGGGCCGAGCGGACAATACGAGACTGGATTGGATGCTGCCGGTGCGGCGCTGCCCGAGCTGCTGGCGCCGGCGGGCGGACTCGACCAGATGCTCGCGGCTGTTGCGGCGGGCGCCGATGCCATCTATGCGGGCCTGGGCGGTTTCAACGCACGCGTGAGCGCGCATGGCTTTACGGATGACGAGTTTGCGCGCGGCTGCGTCGTGGCGCATGCCCATGGCGTGCGCGTGTACGTGACGCTCAATGTTTTTGTGTTCGACGACGAGTTGGCAGACGCGGTGGCGCTGGGAGCGCACGCGTATGCGTTGGGTGCCGATGCCTTGATCGTGGCGGATGCCGGGCTGGCTTGCGCGTTGCGCGCGGCGATTCCCGGGGTCGAGATTCACCTGTCCACGCAGGCGGGCGTCCATAGCGAGGGCGCCGTGCGACTGGCTGCCGACGAGTTGGGAGTCGAGCGCGTGACGACGGCACGCGAGCTGACGGTCGACGAGATTGCCGCGCTGTGCGCCACGGGCGTGCCGATTGAGGTTTTCTGCCACGGTGCCATTTGCATCGGCTATTCGGGGGCGTGCGAGTTCTCGGCCCTGCGGCGTGGGCGCTCGGCGATGCGCGGCGACTGCACGCAGCCGTGCCGTCTGGCGTACGACCTAGTGGACGAGGCGGGACAGAGCGTTGTCGCCGTCGAGGGAGATCGTCTGCTGTGTCCGCATGACTATCTGGGTATTGCGCATCTGCCCGAGCTTGTAGATGCCGGCGTTGCGTCGCTCAAGATCGAGGGGCGCATGAAGAACCCCGATTACGTATTCAACGTGGTGCGGGTTTGGCGCCGGGCGCTCGATATGCTGCGCGACGGCGCGTGGGACCCCGGTACCGTGGAAGAGCTTGAGCGCGAGCTGGGAAGGTCGTTTAACCGTGGGTTTACCGATGCGTACCTGCGAGGGCGTTCGGGTGCCGAGCTGATGAGCTTTGAGCGTGCGATTAACCAGGGCGTGCGCGTGGGGCGCTTGGTCGCTGTGGGCCACGAAGAGGTGACCGTTGAGCTCGACGCTGCCGTGGCGGCGGGTGACACGCTCGAGATTCGGTTTTATCCGGGTGTCGACGCGCGTCCCGATGTGCCTAAGCGCTGGCCGCAGGTGCCCTGCCCGGTGGATGCCGCAGCGGGGAAGCGCGTCGTCGTGCATTGCAAGCGTAAGGTGGACACGGGCTGCGAGGTATACCTGATTCGCAGCGCCGGCGTGTTGGATCAGGCGGCGGCGGTGTTGGAGCGCATGCGGGCCGAGGCGGATGCGATTGCGCCCGTTGCACGTGCCGTTGAGGCACTGCCCTTTGAGGACGTTGCGGTGGATGGCGGTGCGTCGACGGAGTTGGTGGAGTGCGCGGTTCCCACTCGCATGGTTTTTGCTTGGCAGCTGATGGATGCCGACCCGCGCGGAGAACTCGATTTGTCCGACGCCGTTGTGGTGCTTGACGAGGTGTGCCGCACGGGTGACGCTGACCGGACCTGCTCACTGATGCAGCGTGCCGGGCGCGTCGTCTGCCGCAACCTAGGACAGGTGGTGATCGCTCGCGAGCTGGGCGTGACGTTTGACGTGGCGGCGCCGGTGTTCTGCGCGAATCGGGCCACGCTTACCTGGCTGCGCGGACTTGGTGCGGGGCGGGTGTACTTGCCGGCCGAGTTGCTCGGCAATGATGCGGAGCGTATTGCCGAACTGGCTGCTGAGCCCGACGTCTTGGGTCCGGTCGACGCCGACCGTCCCGAGCTTATGGTGTGCGAGCACTGCCTGCTGACCGCCGAGGGCGTCTGCGCCACCGATGCGACGGGACAGGTCCGTTGCCGCGACTGCTTGCGTCGTCGGCAGGTACGCTATCTGGTCGAGCGTGACGGTACACGTCTGCCAGTTGCCATTGACGCATGCGGCAGGACGAGGATTTTCCTGTCGTAAGTGCCGCGTCGCGTCAGTTTGTTATCATAAGAGAGTTTATGGACTTCCAGCACCGCCGTTTTCGGCGAGGGTGCTATAGCAAAAGGAGGATACCCAATGCTGTCTGTTGACGAGCAAATGCGTATCATCACCTCGGGCGCCGCGCAGATCGTTCCCGAGGCCGACCTTCGCAAGAAGCTTGAGAAGGGCGAGCCCCTCAACATCAAGCTCGGCGTCGACCCCACCAGCCCCGACCTGCACCTGGGCCACGCTGTGCCGCTGCGCAAGATGCGTCAGTTCCAGGACCTGGGCCACAACGTCACCCTCATCATTGGCAACGGCACCGCGTTGATCGGTGACCCTTCGGGCAAGAATTCCACCCGTCCGCAGCTTTCGCAGGAGCAGATTGAGGCCAATGCCGAGACCTATGTGAGCCAGGCCATGAAGATCCTGGATCCCGAGAAGACCACCATCGTGCACAACGGCGACTGGATCCTTTCGATGGATCTGGCCGGCCTGCTTCAGGTGTGCTCCAAGTTCACCGTCGCCCGCATTCTTGAGCGCGATGACTTTACCAAGCGCTACCAGTCTCAGACGCCGATCGCCCTGCATGAGTTCCTGTATCCCGTGATGCAGGCCTTCGACTCCGTTCAGATCAAGGCCGACGTGGAGATGGGCGGCACCGACCAGCTCTTCAACCTGCTCGCTGGTCGCGAGCTCATGGAGAAGATGGGCATGGAGCCACAGATCGCGCTCACCATGCCGCTGCTCGAGGGCACCGACGGCGTGCGCAAGATGTCCAAGTCCTATGGCAACTACATCGGCCTGACCGACGCTCCCAAGGATATGTTCGGCAAGACCATGTCCATCCCCGACGAGATGATCGGCAAGTACTATCGTCTGGCCAGCTCGTTCGCCCCGGCCGAGGTCGACAAGATCGACGCCGCCCTGGCCGACGGTTCTGCCGACCCCTACGAGCTCAAGCGCGCTCTGGGCCGCGACCTGTGCGATACCTACCACGGCGCCGGCGCCGGCGACGAGGCCCAGGCCGAGTTCGACCGTGTGTTCAAGGAGGGCCAGCTTGCCGACTTCCCCGAGAAGCACGTTGAGCTGACCGTCAACGACGAGGGCCAGATTTACCTCGCCGGCCTGCTCAAGGACCTGGGCCTTTCGGCCAGCGCCGGTCAGGCCCGCCGCGACATCGACGGCGGCGGCGTCAAGATCAACGGCAAGGCTGTGGCTCCCAAGAGCTACAACATCGATCCGAGCGCCCTCAAACTGGGCGACACCCTCTCTGTGGGCAAGCGCAAGGGCTTCAAGCTGGTCTAACGAGCGAGTTGACCTCACAAGTGCAACAAGGCCGCAGCCGGAACGATTCCGGCTGCGGCCTTTTAAGTTGAGCGTGGAAAATCTCTCGCTGGTCGGCACTTGGGGACGTTCCTTTTAATATGAGCAGGACATTGTCAAGAGGCAAAATCGGGCCTGG
>CALBBA010000047.1 GCA_937926755.1 uncultured Collinsella sp. | reverse complement strand
GGAAAGCACATTTAGTGCTTTCCGGCTCGTGCGGAATCTACGAAAAACTTACCGGCCTCGCCCGGCCAGGTCCTGCGGTGACTTGCTTGCCGCCTGGATGGCGTCTTGGCGCCTAAATACTTTGGCTGAATTTAATTGAACGAAGGACGCTCCTTGTTGATGAGGGGCGTCCTTCTGTTTTCGGTTACTTTGGAACTGTGGTTGCTTTCCTATTTCGCGTCGGCCCAGGTTATGCCGGTGCTGGCTTCGGCGATGAGGGGTACGCGTAGGTCTACGACGTGCTCCATGACGTCGCGGACCATGGCGGTAAGGCGCTCGACTTCGTTGACGGGGCACTCAAAGTCCAGTTCGTCGTGTACCTGCAAGATCATGTGGGCGGCAAAGCCTTCTTCTTCCAGGCGACGACTTACGCGGACCATGGCGATCTTGATGATGTCTGCTGCGGTGCCCTGCATGGGATGGTTCATGGCCGTGCGCTCGCCAAAGCCGCGGAGTTGCGGGTTTTTGGCCTTGAGCTCCGGAATATGACGACGGCGGCCGTACATGGTCTCGGCGTAGCCCGTCTGCTTGGCACGTGCCACCACGCTGTCGAGGAACGTACGCACACCCGGGTAGGCCTCGTAGTAGCGGTCGATCATGTCGCGCGCCTCGGCCATCGAGATATGCAGCGACTGCGACAGGCCGTAGGCCTGCTGGCCATACACGATGCCAAAGTTCACGGCCTTGGCGCGACTGCGCAGGTCGGGCGTTACCTCGGACACCGGCACACCAAACACGCGCGCCGCCGTCTCGGCATGGAAGTCCTCGCCCTCGTTAAAGGCGCGCACCAGGTGCTCGTCTCCCGAAAGATGCGCCAGCAAACGCAACTCAATCTGCGAGTAGTCCACCGCCAAAAAGACGCTTCCCTCGCCTGCCGAAAACGCCGTCTTGACGGTACGCCCCAGCTCCGAGCGCGTCGGAATGTTTTGCAGATTGGGGTCGCTCGAAGACAGACGCCCCGTCGCGGTGATGGTCTGGTTGTACGTGGTGTGCACGCGACCGTCACCACGGCGCAGCGGACCTAGCGTATCCAGATAGGTGGACTTGATCTTGGACTTCTCACGCCAGTCCAAGATCAAACGCACGATCTCGTGGTCGCGAGCAAGATCGCTCAACACCTTGGCGTTGGTCGAATAATAGCCGCGCTTGGTCTTCTTGAGGCCCTTGGTCGGAAGCCCCATAACGTCAAACAGCACATGCGAGAGCTGCATGGGACTGCCGATATTAAAGGTCTCGTCACCCGCCAGGTCGCGAATGCTGCGCTCGACCTCGGCAATCTGGGTCGCCAGGCCCTCGGACAGACTGTGCAGGCGGTCGGGGTCCACGAGCATGCCCGCGCGCTCCATCTTGGCAAGCACCGGCACGAGTGGCATCTCGATGCCATCGAACACGTTGGCGGCATTCTCACGGGCCATGCACTCGCGCAACGGCGCCACGAGCGCCAGCGTCAAGGCCGCCGTGCGAGCGGCGAGCGCAGGAGCGTCCTCGCCGGCACCCTCTGCACCGCGCGCCGCAGGCAGCGTCATCTGCAGATAGGTATCGGCCAGATATGCCTCATCGAACTCGGAGCGGTCGGAATCCAGCAGGTAGGCGGCAACCACGGTATCGAAGATGCGCGTAGAATCGACTGCCAGCGGATCCATGAGCTCGGGCTCAGAAGAATCGATGGGCGAAAGCTCATGCAGAAGCGCCTTCATATCCGGGCTCGCCACACGGCCTTCCATAAACAGACGCGCGAGCACGCCGGCAATCACGCCGTGGGCGAAGTTGAAGCCCTCAACCTCAGCCGCCGCACCGCTGTCGCCCTCCTCGAGCGCGAACAGGCCCTTGGACGTCGCCAACCACAGCGTGCGCGTCAGTCCAAAGAGCGCGCCCTCTTCCTTGTCGTCGTCCACCACGGCGGCGACCCACTCGCCGGCATCAATCGCGCGGGAGACCTCAGCCGCAACGGCACCAAGCGCGTCAGCATCGCCGGCGGCTGCGCGAACCATCGCAGGTATCTCAAACACACTGGAGGCAGCAGCAGCCCCGCCCTCGCCGCCGATCAGCGCCAAGAAACGGTTCTGCATGGCGGTGATACCAAGCGTGCCCAGCGCCGCGGACACTTCGTCGGCAGAAAACGCCGGGAAGGACGTTTCGTCAAAGTCGAGCTCGACGGGCGCATCGGTGCGAATGGTTGCGACCTTGCGGCTCAGCAGCGCATCGTCGATGTGCGCACGCAGGTTTTCGCCCATCTTGCCCTTGACCTCATCGGCGTGTGCGATGACCTCGTCCAGGCTACCGTACTGCGCAATGAGCGCGCTCGCCTTTTTGGGGCCGATGCCCGGTACGCCGGGAATGTTGTCCGACGTATCGCCCTTTAGACCGTAAAAATCGGGCACGAGCGCCGGCGTAATGCCGTGATACAGGTCGTCCACGCTCTCGGGCGTCATGATCGCCACGTCGGACAGGCCCTTGCGGGTCGAGACCACGTTGACGTGCTCGGTCACGAGTTGATACATGTCGCGGTCGCCGGTCACCAGCAGCATGTCGCAGCCGGCCTCTTCACCCAGGCGCGCCATGGTTCCCAGGATATCGTCGCCTTCCCAGCCCTCGGACTGCAGAATCGGCACGTTGAGCGCGGTGAGCAGCTCCTTGATCATCGGAAACTGCGCATGCAGATCGGGGTCCATGGGCGGGCGTTGCGCCTTATACTGCGGCAGCATCTCCATGCGCACGCGCGGTTTGCCCTTGTCAAACGCCACGACCACACCGTCGGGGTTAAAGGCATCGATCATCTTGAGAAACATGTTCAGAAAGCCGAAGATCGCGTTGGTGGGGCGCCCGTCCGGCGCATTCATGGTGGGCGGCACGGCGTGGAAGGCGCGGTGCATGAGCGAGTTGCCGTCGATGACGGCAAAGGTGCGGCGCTTGTCAGACATATTGAATACCTCGCTTTGGGCTGGGCACGGTTTGCTCACTCCAGTTTACACGCTCCCCGCCCCGCGGCCACCGCACATCAGGCTTCCCTGCCGCCGCGGGCCCGCGCGTGATACGATGGCTCACGGTACATCAACCAGCACGATCGATCCGAAAGGAGCCTGCGTCATGGAGCGTCCCTGCGCATGGAAAAAGTACACGCCACAGCAAATCGAGGAGCTCGAGGAGCTTTGCCGCGGCTACAAGCAGTTTTTGAGTGAGAACAAGACCGAGCGCCTGTGCGTCAAGACCGGTATCAAGATGGCCGAGGAGGCGGGCTACGTCAATCTGGAGACCGTGATCGCCGAGGGCCGCGCGCTCAAGGCCGGCGACAAGGTGTACGCCGCCAATCACGGCAAGGACCTCATGCTCGTCAACCTGGGCACTGCCCCGCTCGAGCAGGGCTTTAACATCCTGGGCGCCCACGTGGACTCGCCGCGCCTGGACCTTAAGCAGAATCCCGCCTTCGAGGCCGGCGACATGGCCTACCTCGACACGCACTACTACGGCGGCGTCAAGAGCTACCACTGGGTAGCCTCCCCGCTCGCACTCGTGGGCGTCATCTGCAAAAAGGACGGCACCACCGTCGACATCAACATCGGTGACAAGGCGGACGACCCGGTCTTTACCATCTCCGACCTGCTGATCCACCTCTCGAGCGAGCAGATGTCCAAGCCTGCCAAGGACGCCGTCGATGCCGAGATCCTCGACGTGATCGTGGGCGGTCGTCCCGTCAAGTTCGATGGGGACGACAAGGACGCCCCCAAGGAGCCCGTCAAGCAGATGTTCCTGGACATCCTCAAGGAGCAGTACGACGTCGAGGAGGAGGACTTCCTCTCCGCCGAGATCGAGGTCGTGCCCGCC
>CALBBA010000046.1 GCA_937926755.1 uncultured Collinsella sp. | reverse complement strand
TCGTGGCGGGCATATTGCCGAGATCGAGCATCAGTACAACGCGTTCGATTGGCAGGTGTCGTGATGGCGTTCGAGACGTTTGCCGTTCACGCGGCCTGCATCCGCGGCGTCGAGGCGATTCACGTCACGGTCGAGGTCTCGCTTGCCGGTGGCGTTCCGGGCATCCAGATGCTCGGCATCCCGAGTATGGAGGTGATGGAGTCACGCGGTCGAATTCGCTGCGCGATGCGCTCCGCCGGGTTCGAGATCCCGCGCTCGGGCATTACGGTCAATCTGGCGCCCGGCGATATTCGCAAGACCGGTAGCGGCTTTGATCTGCCCATCGCCATCGCGGTATTGGCGGCCGATGGTCAGATTCCCCGCGACAACCTCGATCGTTGTCTTATTGCTGGTGAGCTTGGCTTGGACGGTACGGTGCTTCCCGTCAAGGGCGAGGTGGCGTTTCAGCTATTGGCGCGTGATATGGGGCTGTCTTTTATCGCCGGCAGGTCCGACCAGCATGTGCCACTCGCGGGCGTGGATTGCGGCTTTATCGACCACCTATCTCAGCTTGCCCATGGCATGGAGGATGCCGCACGGCATTACCTGGATTCTGAAGTGCTCGAGGCGACCTTTGAGCCCGAGCTCGACTATGCCGACGTACTGGGGCAGGAGGTTGCCAAACGCGGCATGGCTCTGGCGGCAGCGGGTGAGCTCGGTTTGCTTATGATCGGGTCCCCGGGATCGGGCAAGACGATGCTCGCCCGTCGTATGACCGGCATCCTGCCCGAGCTTTCCGTTGAGGACCAGCAGGAGGCGCTGTGCATCCATTCGGTCTTGGGCGAGAACATCGATGGATTATTGGCAGGTCATCGGCCCTTCCGCAGTCCCCACCACAGTATTTCAACGGCGGGCCTCATTGGCGGAGGACGCCCGGTGCATCCGGGTGAGATCAGCCTTGCTCATGGCGGCGTGCTCTTTTTGGACGAGCTTGCCGAGTTTCCCACGGGTGTGCTGCAGACGCTGCGTCAGCCCATCGAACGCGGCTATGTGAGGATCGTGCGCGTCGACGGGGCCTTTACCTTCCCGTCGCGCTTTCAGCTGCTGGCTGCGAGCAATCCCTGCCCCTGCGGTTTTTTGGGCGATCGCGAGGTACCGTGTCGCTGCTCAGCGGCGATGGTCGAGCGCTATCGGTCTAAACTGCGCGGCCCTTTGGCCGACCGCATCGACATGATGATCGATGTGACCCGTCCCGACCCCCAGGTGATTATCGAGGGAGCGGAGGGCATGTCGTCGGCCGAGTTACGTGACTACGTTGTGCGCGGTCGCGCCTTTCGCGCCTGGCGCGAGTCCCGTATGGACGATGCGGATGCCGAGGCCGAGGATGACGAGACACGGCCCATTGACGGCGTCGTTTCGACCTTTGAGCTCGATGATGCGGCAGAGAAGTGTGTGCTCGGCCTGTCGAAGCGCACACATCTCACGGGCCGCGGCATCGTGCGCCTGGTTCGCATTGCGCGTACGATCGCAGATGTCGCCGAGAGCGACCAAGTGACGCAGGACCACGTGCTCGAGGCGGCGATGTATCAGGGAAGGAGGGACCAATGATGGCCGAGGGGATCTTTGAGCTGCATCCAGGTGATGCGTTGTATCCCGAGACTGTGTTGGAGCTTTCTGATGTACCCCAGACGCTCTATGTGCGCGGCAACCCCGAGGTGCTTTCGACGCCCGCGCTCTCCATCATCGGCGCGCGCAAGGCCTCGCCGTATGGTCTTGCCGTGGCAGAGCTTGCGGCAAAGGTGGCGGTCGAGGCGGGAGTGACGGTAGTTTCGGGCGGCGCGGTCGGTTGCGACCAGGCCTCGGGTTGGGCTGCGGTCAACGCTGGCGGCAAACACGTCATGGTGCTGGGGACGGGCGCCGACGTGGTCTATCCGCGCTCGAGCGCGGGGCTTATTACGCGCACGCTCGATACGGGTGGCGCGGTCGTGTCGATCTCCCCGTGGGGCATGGGTCCTCGCAAGTTTGCCTTTCCGCGTCGCAATCGCGTGATCGCGGCCCTGTCGCAAGCCCTCTTTGTATCCGAGGCGGGTATGCCTTCCGGGACGTTTTCTACAGCCGAGGCTGCTATGGATTTGGGGCGAGAACTTCTCGCTGTGCCGGGGTCGATCCTATCGCCCGAGTCGCGTGGCACGAATTACCTCATTGCGAACGGTGCCTGCTGCATCATTGACGAGGAATCTATCGAGATGGCTATCTCACGCATCTATGGAACCCTGCGCTACTCGCGCCCCGATGCTCCCGGCATTGCCGACCTGGATTCAACGCAGCAGACCGTGATGCATGCGCTCATCGCCTCTCCGCTCAAGGTCGACGACATCGCGGCGCTCGTCTCGCTCGATGCTGTCGGCGTACTCAAACTCTTGGGTTCGCTTGAACTCGAGGGTCTTATCGAGCGCATGATGGATGGAAGGTATGCGCCCTCCAAGTTTGCCCTTCACGCCCAGACACCCTTCGGTCACAATGGAAAACGTGTCAATTAGAAAGGTGTTTGCAGATGCAGTTCGATCAGGTGACAGTTATCGGTGGCGGTCTGGCGGGTTCGGAGTGCGCGATCCAGCTGGCAGATCGCGGGTTTGCCGTAAAGCTGTGCGAGATGCGCCCCCAGGTGAGCTCCCCGGCCCACCATACCGATCACCTGGCAGAGCTCGTCTGCTCCAATTCGTTTAAGTCGACCCGTCCGGATTCCGCGGCTGGTTTGCTGAAGGCCGAGCTTGAGCGCATGGGTTCAGTTCTGCTCGATTGCGCCCATCGCGCGGCTGTTCCCGCCGGTGGCGCCTTAGCGGTCGATCGCGTCAAGTTTTCCGAGCTTGTCGAGGCCGAAGTTGCCGCTCGTCCCAATATCGAGATCGTTCACGGCGAAGTCACGCAGATTCCCGAAGGTCACGTGGTCATTGCCGCCGGCCCCTTGTGCTCGCCGGCGCTGAGCGAAGAGGTCATGAAGCTCGTCGGTGGCGACGCCCTTGCGTTCTTCGATGCCGCGGCGCCGATCGTCGATGCCTCCACGCTCGATATGGACGTGCTGTTCTCACAATCGCGCTACGAGGAGCAGGGGAGCGGCGACTATCTCAACGCTCCGCTCAACAAGGAAGAGTATGAGGCCTTTATCGAGGCGCTTACCACGGCCGACCGCGTGGTGCTCAAGGACTTTGAGGGCGGTGATCTGTTCCAGGCCTGCCAGCCTGCCGAGGAGGTTGCGCGCACCGGCAAGGACGCCATTCGCTTTGGCGCCCTGGAGCCCGTCGCCCTCACGGCCCCGGGAACCGGTCGTCGTCCCTGGGCGGCGATTCAGCTGCGTGCCGAGAACAAGGAGAAGACCGCCTATAACCTGGTGGGCTTCCAGACCAACCTGACCTTTGGCGAGCAGAAGCGCGTCTTCCATATGGTGCCGGGCCTGGAGAACGCTGAGTTCTTCCGCTACGGTGTCATGCACCGCAACACCTTTGTCGATGCCCCGCACGTGCTCGATGGCACCTTTGCCGTGCCCGGTACCGGCGTGCGCCTGGCCGGTCAGATCACCGGCACCGAGGGGTACATGGAAGCCGTGGCGACCGGTCTGCTCGCGGCGCTCAACACCTATGCCGAGGCTATCGGGGCCGCGGGCGTCGAGTTGCCGCGTGTGGGCGCTCTGGGTGCGCTCGTGGGCTATGCGACCGATCCTGCCACCGTGGGCTATCAGCCTATGCATGTCAACTTTGGCCTGGTGCCGCCACTCGAGGATGGTAAGCGCCGCAGCAAGCGCGACCGCTACCAGGCCTATGCGGACCGTGCGCTCGAGGCCCTTGATGCCTATCTGGCCACTCGCCCCGATCTGTTTGGAGGCGACCGGTCATAGCCTTTGACCTGTACGACACCGTCGACTCGTTTATCGCCTATATCGCACGTGTCGAGGGACTTTCTCCCAACACGGTGACGGCCTATGGCTCGAGGCTGGAGCGCTTTGCTTCCTGGTGCGAGCGCGAGGATATCGATGCTTTCGCTGCCGACGTGCGCACCATTCGTCGCTATCTTGCTGAGCTTTCGCGTGAGCAGGTGGCTCCCCGAACGCTTGCGGCGCACCTGTCGGCTATCCGATCTCTCTATCGCTGGATGGCTGCCGAGGGGATTGTCGAGGGCGATGCGGTCTCGGCGATCGCGTCGCCCAAGCTGCCGCGTGACCTGCCGGGCGTCCTTACGACCCAGCAGGTCGAGGCGCTGCTCAAGACGTCTGATACCTCAACACCCGCGGGACTGCGCGATGCGGCGATGCTCGAGCTGCTCTATGCCTCGGGCGCCCGTATCTCTGAGCTCGCAGCACTCAATGTGGAGTCCATTGCGTGGTCCGAACGCACGCTGCGCCTGTGGGGCAAGGGAAGCAAGGAGCGCATCGTTCCTCTGTATCGTCGTGCGCTCGATGTGACGCGTCTCTATATTGAAGAGGGGAGGCCGGAGTTGCTCGCTCGGGCAAAGCGCCGCGACCTCGCTACCGGGCCGCATCCGCTGCTTATATCGGCGCGCGGCAATCGCATGAGCGCCGCGATGCTCCGGCGGCGGTTCCATACGCTGGCGACCCTCGCCGGCATTCCGGCCGACATCGCCCCGCATGCGATGCGCCATACCTTTGCGACCGACTTGCTCGAGGGCGGTGCGGACCTGCGCTCGGTTCAAGAGCTGCTAGGTCATGCGAGCCTGTCCACGACGCAGATCTACACGCATCTCACACCCGATCGGCTTAAGCGGGCTGTGGCTCAAGCCCATCCCCGAGGCGAATAGTGGCTGGGACGTCCCGCGCCGCACTCAGGTGTGTGGTTTTGATTGCGGGTTGGCAGGAAGAGGCATTCCTGCTATCATTCATCGGGTTGCTTCACGGCAACATGTTTTTATCACGCACGCGCGGCTACTTCATACCGTGGTGCCCGGGCTTTGGTAGCACATGTCCGGGTTGGTTTTGGAGGATGACCCCGCGCGGAGGCAAACCACAGGAGGTTTAACATGGCTACCAAGATTAATATCCGCACCCTGCTCGAGGCCGGCTGCCACTTCGGTCACCAGACCCGTCGCTGGAACCCCAAGATGAAGCCGTTCATCTTCGGTGAGCGCAACGGCATCTACATATTCGACCTCAACCATACCATACTCGACGCCGAACAGGAACACACCTTCGTCAAGAACGTCGCCAAGGGCGGCAATGTGCTGTTCGTCGGCACCAAGAAGCAGGCTCAGGAGGCCGTCAAGAACGCTGCTGAGCGCGCCAACATGCCTTACATCAACCAGCGTTGGCTCGGCGGTATGCTGACCAACTTCGTCACCATCCGCTCCCGCATCAACCGCATGGAGGAGCTCGAGGCCATGGTCGAGGACGGCCGCATGGCTGTTCTGCCCAAGAAGGAGCAGGCTGTTCTCGGCAAGGAGCTCACCAAGCTCCAGACCAACCTCGGTGGCGCCCGCGACATGAAGGGTCTGCCCCAGGCTCTCTTCGTCATCGACACCAAGCGCGAGGAGAACGCCATCAAGGAGGCTCAGCGCCTGAACATCCCCGTCGTCGCTCTGATCGACACCAACTCCGATCCCGACGAGGTCGAGTACGGCATCCCCTGCAACGATGACGCTATCTCCGCTGTCACCCTTATGTGCGAGCTCATGGCTGACGCCTGCCTCGCTGGCTCCGGCAAGGAGCAGGTCTCCGAGGCCGAGATGGCCGCTGAGCCCAAGGCCGAGTAAATCAGTCTTAGTTAATTCTTTTTCATCTCTTTGAAAGGAACCACAATGGCCCAGATTACCGCCGCTATGGTCAAGCAGCTCCGCGAGATGACCGACTCCCCGATGATGGAGTGCAAGAAGGCTCTCGTCGAGGCTGACGGCGACATGGACGCCGCTGTCGACGTTCTGCGTAAGAACGGCCTTGCTAAGGCTGCCAAGAAGGCTGGCCGTGAGACCAACGAGGGCGCTGTCGCCGCGTTCGTCTCCGAGGATGGCAAGACCGGTGCTCTGCTCGAGCTCTCCTGCGAGACCGACTTCGTTGGCTCCAACGCCAAGTTCACCGGCTTTGCTTCTAAGGTCGCTGAGGTTGTCGCTACCACCGAGCCTGCTGACGTCGACGCTCTGCTCGAGAAGCCGATGGGCGAGGAGACCGTTTCCTCCGAGCTCACCGAGATGATTCACATCATGGGCGAGAACATGAAGATCTCCCGCTTCGCTGCCCGCAAGGCTGAGAACGGCGCGCTCGCTTCTTACATCCACATGGGTGGTAAGATCGGCGTCCTCGTCGAGTTCGCCTTCGAGAAGGCTGAGACCGCTCAGGCTGAATCCTTCAAGACCTTCGCTCACGACGTTGCCCTTCAGGTTGCCGCCGTCGCCCCGATCTGCGCTACCCGCGATCAGGTTCCGGCCGAGACCGTCGAGCACGAGAAGCAGATCTACATGGCTCAGGCTGCCGAGTCCGGTAAGCCCGAGGCTATCCAGGAGAAGATGGCTGTCGGCCGTCTGGAGAAGTTCTACAAGCAGTCCGTGCTCACCGAGCAGGAGTTCATCAAGGACAGCTCCCTCACCATCAAGAAGTACGCTGAGCAGGTCTCCAAGGAGCTCGGCGACACCATTACCGTCGTTGCCTTTGACCGTCTGGTCCGTGGCGAGTAAATAAGCTCTTGTAGCTGGTAATGAGCAGGCTGTGGGTTTTACTCACAGCCTGCTTTTTCATGGCTCTTCTTAGAGCCTTTGATAGAATGTTGAGAGTTCAATCTAAAGGAGGATCGCTTTGTCCGACATCCGATATAAACGCGTGCTTCTTAAGCTTTCCGGCGAAGCGCTGATGGGCGACGGCCAATATGGCATCGACCCCAAGGTTACCGATCATCTTGCCAAGCAGGTCAAGGAGCTGCTCGCCGTTGGCCATGAGGTCGGCGTCGTTGTCGGCGGCGGCAATATTTTCCGCGGCATGGCAGGCGCTGCCGGTGGCATGGAGCGTGCTCAGGCCGACTACATGGGCATGCTGGCAACCGTTATGAACGCGCTCGCCCTGCAGGATGCCTTCGAGCATAACGATGTTCCCTGCCGCGTGATGAGCGCTATCCAGATGAACGAGATCTGCGAGCCCTATTTTCGCCGGCGCGCCATCCACCACCTTTCCAAGGGCAACGTCGTTATTTTTGCCGCCGGTTCGGGCAATCCGTACTTTACGACCGACACCGCCGCGGCTCTTCGTGCGTGCGAGATCGGCGCCGAGATTCTGATTAAAGCCACCAAGGTTGACGGCATCTACGATAAGGATCCCGTCAAGTGCGCTGATGCCGTCCGTTTTGACAAGATTACCTATCACGAGGTTCTCGTCCGCGGTCTGCAGGTTATGGATTCCACCGCTACGGCACTGTGCCAGGATAACCGAATGCCGATTTTGGTCCTCAACATCGATGGCGAGGACACCGTCAAGCGCGCGCTCGCGGGTGAGCCCGTCGGCACGCTCGTCTATCAGGAGGATTAAGCATGGCAGAGAACATCACCGCCCATATGGACAAGTCGCTCGAGTCCCTCAAGCATAACTTCTCCAAGGTCCGTACCGGCCGCGCCAATGCCAACATTCTGTCCGACATCACCGTCGATTATTACGGTGTTCCCACGCCGGTCACGCAGGTTGCCGCCGTCAAGACCCCCGAGGCCCACATGCTGCTCATCGAGCCGTGGGACAAGGCACTCATCAACGCTATCGTCAAGGCCATCGGCGCTTCCGATCTGGGCATTACCCCCAACTCCGATGGCACCGTCGTTCGTCTGCCGTTCCCGGCTCCCACCGAGGAGCGCCGTCGCGAGCTCGTCAAGGAGTGCCGCGAGTACGCCGAGCAGGCCAAGGTGTCTATCCGTAACATCCGTCGCGACTTCAACAACAAGCTTGAGCGCGATGAGGAGCTCACCGAGGACGATGTCCGTCGCGAGCAGGCCAAGGTCCAGAAGCACACCGATGAGTATGTCGCCAAGGTCGAGGAGCTTCTGAAGGAAAAAGAAGCCGAGGTCATGGAGATCTAAGGTGCAATACGACGAGCATAAACTGGTCGAGTACTTTGCCGACGCCCCTGCGGGCGTCGGTTTTTCCGACCTTGACCTCAATAACATTCCGCACCATATCTCGTGCATCATGGACGGCAATGGTCGTTGGGCCACATCGCGCGGTCTTGCACGCACCGAGGGCCACAAGGCGGGTATCGTCTCCCTTCGTGAGATTATTACCGCCTGCGTGCGTCTGGGCGTCGACGTGCTTTCGGCCTATGCGTTTTCTACCGAAAACTGGAACCGCCCGCAGCATGAGGTCAACGTCTTGATGCACCTGTTTGCCAAGACGTTTATCGACGAGCTGCCGCTGCTTAAGCGCGAAAACGTGCGCGTTGTCTTTTTGGGTGACATTTCCGCGCTGCCCAAGAAGACCCGCGACGTTTTTGAACGCGGTCTTGCCGAGTGCGCCAATCACACCGGCATGACGCTGGCGCTTGCCGTCAACTACGGCGCGCGTGCCGAGATTACCCGCGCTGTCCGTCAGATCGCACTCGACGCTGCCGCCGGTAAGATCGATCCTGGCGCAATTGATGACGACATGGTGGCTTCCCACCTCTATACCGCCGGCCTTCCCGATCCTGAGCTTGTGATTCGCACTTCTGGTGAGCTGCGCCTTTCGAACTATCTGCTGTGGCAGGTGGCTTATTCCGAATTCTACGTCACCGATACCTATTGGCCCGACTTTGATCGTTGGGGCCTTGTCGACGCCATTTTGGCCTATCAGGGCCGTGACCGTAGGTTTGGTGGACTGAGCAAGACCGAGGAGGCTTAATCGTGTCCGATCGTCCCAAGGCATCTGCTCCCAAGACGCCTGCGCGCAAAGCTGCCACTGCGGGAACGCCTGCAGTGAAGAGCGGCACCGGTTCGTGGCTGGCGGGCTTTATTACCCGTGCCGCCGCCGGTATCGTCTACGCCGTTGTCTTTATCCTGTGCCTGGTTTTGGGTATCGTGCCCACGGCCATCTTTGTTTCCGTCATGAGCGGTCTGTGCTGTTATGAGTTTTTCCGTATGACGAGGCTCGATGGCAAGATGGCTAACGAGCGCATGGGTATCGCTGCCGCCGTACTCTTTCCGCTGTCGGCGTTGGGCGATTCGATGTTGCTGAATGCCCTGCTTTTTGCCCTGATGCTCGCTGTGGGCATTTGGTATGTCTGGTCGCCGCGTACCCGCATCTCTGATGTGGCCGTGACGCTCATGGGTCCCATCTACACTGGCTTTATGCTGTCGGCTATCGTGCTGCTGCGCGATGCCGTGCCCGGTTTTGCCGGCGCCCTGCTTTCAGTGGGCGTTTGCGCGTCCCTTTGGGTCTCCGATTCGTTTGCCTACATCGTGGGCAGCCGTATCGGCAAGCACAAGATGGTTCCCAAGATCTCTCCCAAAAAGAGCTGGGAGGGGTTTGTCGGCGGCATCCTGGGCTCGGTTTTGATTTGGCTCATCCTGTGGGCGACGCACTTCTACAAGCTCAGCCTGCCCTATGCGCTGCTGTGCGGCGTGGTCGTGTCCATTCTGGGCGTTATCGGCGACCTTATCGAGTCGCGCATCAAGCGCGGTGTGGGCGTCAAAGATTCCGGCAACCTTATCCCGGGCCATGGCGGCATGCTCGACCGTAGCGACTCGCTTATCTTTGGCTGCATTACCGCTCAGCTGCTTTTGATGATCGGAGGCGTGCTGTAATGTCATTCCAGACGACGTATGGCCCCGATGGACGCCTCCGTGTTGCCATCCTGGGTTGTACGGGCTCTATCGGCACCCAGGCACTCGATGTGTGCCGTCAGCATGCTGATCGCCTGCAGGTGACGGCGCTGTCCGTTAATTCCAGCACCTCTGAGCTCGTTGCCGCTGCCCGCGAGTTCTCGGTTCCGGCGGTTGCCGTGGCCGATGTCGCTCACGGCGATGACGCCGTGCTGCAGGAGTTGCCCGAGGGAACGAAGCTCGGCGTTGGCGCGCAGGCGGTTTGCGAGCTCGCGCGTCGCGACGATGTCGACTGCGTGCTCGTTGCTATTGTGGGCGCCGCCGGTCTCGAGGCGAGCCATGCGGCCTTGACCTCGAATAAGCGCCTTGCCCTTGCCAACAAGGAGTCCCTCGTCGTCGGTGGCGACTTGCTTATGCCGTTGGCGCAACCGGGCCAGCTTATTCCGGTCGACTCTGAGCATTCCGCCATCTACCAGTGCTATCTGGGGGAGAACCCGCGCGAGGCCCACTGCATTTGGCTCACCTGCTCGGGCGGTCCGTTCTTTGGCCGCACGCGCGACGAGCTCGATCGCGTGACGCGTGCCGATGCCCTCGCGCATCCCACGTGGGCCATGGGTGCCAAGATCACCATTGACTCCGCCACCCTCATGAACAAGGGCCTAGAGCGCATTGAGGCCATGCATCTGTTTAACTGCGACCTCGATTTCATTAACGTGGTCGTGCAGCGTCAGTCCAAGATTCACTCTATGGTCGAGTTTGCCGACGGCTCCGTGATGGCGCATCTCGGTGCTTCCGACATGCGTATTCCCATCCAGTTCGCGTTCTCGTATCCCGAGCGTTGGGATACTCCGGCGCCTCGTATCGATTTCCGCGAGCTGGGGCAGCTCACGTTTGATGCTGCCGACATGGATACCTTCCGCTGTCTGGCACTGGCCGAACGTGCCGGCAAGACGGGTGGCACCATGCCGTGCGTGCTCAATGCCGCCAATGAGGTCGCCGTCGATGCCTTCCTGCACGATGGCTGCAGCTTTACCGATATCGATCGCATTGTGGAATCCTGCATGGATTCCCACGATATGCAGGCGGTCGATTCGTTTGAGCAGCTTCACGACATCGATGCATGGGCGCGTGAAAAGGCTGCGCAGGTGCTCGCCGCAACCCGTTCCTAACCCATAAGGATTGCTTTTTCGTTTTATGGATACTGTTCTGAGCGTTCTCTCATCGGTCTTTTGGGGCCTGCTGATGCTTTCCGTCCTCGTGTTTTTGCACGAGGGCGGCCACTTTTTGGCGGCGCGTGCCTGCGGCGTCCGTGTGACCGAGTTCTTTTTGGGTCTGCCGTGCCGCTTTGACATCCATTACACGTCGCGTCGCATTGGAACCAAGTTTGGCGTGACCCCGCTGCTGCTGGGTGGCTACGCTGCCATCTGCGGTATGGATCCGACCGACGTCTCCTGCGCCGATCGCGTGCTCGCGGCTATCTATCGTCATGGTCGCGTGACCGTGGCCGACCTTGCCGCCGAGCTCGAGCTATCCGAGGAAGTTGTGCTCGAGGCATGCGCCTTGCTCTTGGGTTGGGGCTCTATCGCGCCTTGGTATGAGGAAGGGGAGAAGCCCTCGCCGAGCTACTATCCCACCAAGTATCAGACGCTGCCGCGAGATGCGGCGGGTTACACCACCTTTGACGGCTGCCGTTTCGATCGCGAACATTCAACTTCCGAGGGCGATGTGTGGGAGCTGCCGTGCGGCGAGGCCGAGTTCCTTGCACAAGAGCGTTCGCACACCTATCTTGGCCAGGGTTTTCTCAAGCGCGCCTTTATGCTGCTCGCGGGCATTATCGTCAATATCTTGACGGGTTTTTTGCTCCTTATGAGCATCTATTCCATTGCGGGTGTCACCGTGCCGATGGATACCAACGTGATCGGTCAGGTTGACGAGGGGTCTATTGCCGCCAAGGCGGGTATCGAGGGCGGCGACGCGATTCTTTCGGTTGACGGAGTATCGTGCTCTACCTGGATGGATGTTTACGATGCCATCGGCAAGGCTGCCGGTAAGGACGATATCGCCATCGAGTACGAGCGTGACGGCAAGCAGCATTCGACCACGGTTGCGCTCAAAGAGGACGAGCGCCTAGGTGTGTATGCCTCTACGCAGGTGGTCCGTTTAGACCCCATCACGTCGGCTCGCCTGTCGTTCTCCTATGTCGTGCAGACAGCGGAGGGCGTGATGCGCCTACTCCAGCCGCAGCATACGATGGAGATCCTCGGTCAGTCCTCCTCGATCGTGGGAATTAGCGTTATGTCCTCACAGGCTGCTGCTGCCGGCCCTGCCACGTTCCTTTCGTTTGCCGCCCTCATTTCGTTCTCGCTTGGCTTTATGAACCTGCTGCCCATCCCACCACTCGATGGCGGCAAGCTGGTCATCGAGATCATTCAAAAGATTGCTGGCCGCGAGCTTCCGCTCAAGGTCCAGACGATTGTGAGCTATGTGGGCATCGCGCTCTTTGCGCTGCTGTTTGTCTATATGCTTCGTTCCGACGTCCTTCGATTTATCCTGTAGGGGAGTGTTTGGATTGTCTTTATCCCATCCTTTGCCTCGCGAGTTGACGCGCCCCGTGCATGTGGGCGGTGTGCAGATCGGTGGCGGCGCGCCGGTGGTGGTCCAATCCATGACCTGCACCGATACCGCTGACGCCCAGGCAACGCTTGCGCAAGTGTGCGCGTTGGCGCAGGCTGGCTGCGATATCGTGCGTGTGAGCGTGCCCACCGAGGCCGCGCTTGAGGGTTTCCGCACCATCTGTGCCGAGTCTCCGGTGCCAATCGTCGCCGATATCCATTTTAACCGTAAGCTTGCCATTGGCGCTGTCGAGGCTGGTGCCTCTAAGCTGCGCATCAACCCCGGCAATATCGGCGATTGGGCTAAGGTCGATGCCGTGATCGATGCCGCGGGCGCCGCTGGGTGCGCGATTCGTATCGGCGTCAATGCCGGTTCGCTCGAGCAGGATATCGCCGAGCGCGACGACCTCACGCAGCCCGAAAAGCTCGTGATGTCGAGCGAGCGCTTCGTCAAGCACTTTGAGGACCGCGGTTTTACGAACATTGTGCTTTCGGCCAAGGCCCATAGCGTGCAAACGACGCTTGATACCTATCGAGCCCTGTCGCGTGAGATTCCCCACGTTCCGCTTCACCTGGGCGTGACGGAGGCGGGGACCAAGCTCCAGGGCACCATCAAGAGCTCTGTAGGCTTGGGTATCTTGCTTTCCGAAGGCATTGGCGACACCATGCGTGTGTCGCTCACAGCCGATCCGGTTGAGGAGCCGCCGGTTGCCTGGGGTATTCTGCAGTCGTTGGGCCTGCGTCGCCGTGGCCCCGAGATTGTCTCGTGCCCCACATGCGCCCGCTGCCAGGTTAACCTTATTCCCATTGCCGAGGAGGTTACCGAGCGGCTTAAGAACTATTCCGCGCCGCTTTCGATCGCTGTGATGGGATGTGCCGTTAATGGCCCCGGCGAGGCTTCTGATGCCGACCTGGGCGTTGCTTGCGGACGTGGTCAGGCCTTGCTCTTTTCGCATGGCCAGATCATTGGTAAAGTAGCTGAGGATCAAATTGTCGACGCGCTTATGGCCGAGGTCGACAAACTTATTGAGGAGAAGTAAATGACTCGAGCAATGTATATGTCTAAGCTCTATGCGCCGACGCTTAAAGAGGATCCGGCGGACGCTGAGCTCGCCAGCCACCGCCTGCTGCTCCGTGCCGGCATGATCCGCAAAGAGGCCGCCGGTCTGTATTCCTACCTGCCGCTTGCTTGGCGCTCGATCCGCAAGATCGAGAATATCGTGCGCGACGAGATGGACGCTGCCGGCGCCCAGGAGCTTATGATGCCCATCATGGTCGATGCCGAGTTGTGGCGTGAGTCCGGCCGTATCGACGCCTATGGCAAGGAGCTCGTGCGCTTTGATGACCGCCACGGCCGTGAGTTTGTTCTCGGACCCACGCACGAGGAGACCGTGACTGCCCTGGTGCGCAATGAGCTGCGTTCCTACAAGCAGCTGCCGGTGAACCTCTATCACATCCAGGATAAGTTCCGCGACGAGTTCCGTCCCCGCTTTGGCCTGATGCGCGGTCGCGAGTTCATCATGAAGGACGCTTACAGCTTCTCTGCCACGCAGGAGAGTCTGCAGGAGGAGTACGACAAGATGAAGCAGGCCTACGCCAATATCTGCGAGCGCTGCTACATCAAGGCTTTGCCCGTTGTCGCCGACTCCGGCGAGATCGGCGGCGACACATCCGTCGAGTACATGGCTTTGGCCGACGCCGGCGAGGCTTCGTTGGTCTACTGCGACGATTGCGGCTTTGCTGCCGATGACGAGGCGGCAAGCACCAAGGTCGTCGTGACTGAGGGTCCCGGTGACGGTACGCTCACTAAGGTTGAGACTCCGGGCATGGGCACCATTGAGGCTGTTGCTAAGTTCTTTGGGTTCCCCGAGAACGGCACGCGCAAGTCCCTGGCGTTGATCGATGCCGAGGGTAAGCCCGTCGTGGCCATCGTTCCGGGCGATCATGAGCTCAACGACTGCAAGGCCGAGCACGTCTTTGGCAAGGGCTATCGCATGATGACCGACGAGGAGCTCCAGACCTACGGGCTGCATAAGGGCTTTATCGGACCGGTTAACCTGCCCGAGGGCATTCGTCTGGTCTGTGACGAGAGCCTGCGCGAGTCCAAGCAGTGGGCCTGTGGCGCCAACGAGGTCGACTATCACTTTACCGGTGCCTGCCCCGAGCGCGACTTTACCGTCGACGAGTGGGCCGACCTGGTCACCGTCGTTGCCGGCGATCCCTGCCCGCACTGCGGCAAGCCGCTCTCTGCTGCTCGCGGCATCGAGGTTTCCCAGGTCTTCCAGCTGGGCACCAAGTACTCCGAGGCCATGGGTGCCACCTTTATGGACGAGGACGGCAAGGAGAAGCCGCTCATCATGGGTTGCTACGGCGTGGGCGTGTCCCGCTCGCTTGCTGCCGTCGTGGAGCAGCACAACGACGAACATGGCATCGTCTGGCCGGTCTCCGTTGCCCCGTACGAGGTCGCGGTGATTCCGCTCGATCCCAAGAAGGAGGAGTGCGCTAACGTTTGCGACCAAATCGTCGAGGGCCTGTGCGCCGAGGGTATCGAGGTTGTCGTCGATGACCGCGACGAGCGTCCCGGCTTTAAGTTTGCCGACAACGACCTTATGGGCTTTCCGTATCAGGTCGTTCTGGGTAAGCGTGGCCTCAAGAATGGCACCGTTGAGCTCAAGGACCGTGCCACGGGCGAGCGCGAGGACGTGGCGATCGACAAGGTCGTCGCCAAGGTTGCCGAGCTTGTTAAGGCGGCCCGTCGTTAATCGACGATTTCGCTTGTAGTTCGATATACGGGACGGCCCCGCATTTCTCCAGATCGGGGACATGTGGGGTCGTCCTTTTATCTTGTGGCATGCTCGATATCTAAAAGGAAAACCCCACAGCCCATGCGAGCTGCGGGGTTTTCCATTGTGCCTCCGACGCGAAATTAATCGCTCAGATATTACTGATAATCGACGACGTCGATCCAGTTCTTCAGGAACTCATCGTTCACGTTGCGCTTACGAGCGAGCTCGGAAGCGGCGACGATGCTCGTCCACTGACGCACGACCTGCATGGGCATGTCGGCGCGGTCGCAGTAGAGCTCCAGGTAGGCCTCGGCCTGATCCTTGCTGTTGAGGGCAAAGAGCAGATAGGTGGTGGCAACGTCGGCAGCAGGGGAGCCCTGGGTGGCGTGTGCCCAGTCGCACACATAGAGCTGGCCGTCGTCGCCGACGATGACGTTGGAGGGGTTGAAGTCACCGTGGCAGACCTTGAACTCCTTGGTCATGCCGTCCAGACGCTCCTGAAGGTTGTAGCGCGTGGTGGCATTGAGCTGATCAAGGCTGTCGATCATGCGGGCAAACTTGTCGCGCTGACGGTTGAGCAGCGGGGAGGTGTAGCCGTGGATCTCGATCTGGAGGTCGACGAACATCTCGAGGTACTCACCAAAGCGCTGGGGCTCGGCAGTCATCTTCTCGGCAAGGGTGGTGCCCGGAACCTTCTCGGTCACGAGCGCCCAGCCGTTGGCGTTCTCGAGCTGAGAAACCTCGAGAGCCTTGGGGCTGCGGATGCCGCACTCATTGATGCGGGCAAGATTCAAAGCCTCGTTGAACACGTCGGAGACAGGCTTGGTCTCGTTAAAGACCTTGACAATCTTGTCGCCCAGGTCGTAAACGACCTTGTTGCCACGGCGGACGAGCTCGGTCTTGGAATCGGGTAGCAGCATGGTTGCATCCTTTCAACGATGCGATAGAAGCGACGGCGGGGGGGGATGAAACACCCGCGCACCCCCCCCGATAAAAACCCTGCCTAAACTAGCAGACGG
>CALBBA010000045.1 GCA_937926755.1 uncultured Collinsella sp. | reverse complement strand
TTGCCGCGCCCCGCAGTGCCCGCTTCCCCCAAGGACAATTATCAGTGCAGGTAGAACCCTTGCGCAAAAGCGATGTGCTCGCAATATCGCAAAAAGTCTACTCACTTAGCTAGCGACTACACTAAACGGCTGGGCAGAACGCCCATTTCCTGCATTTTCTCGCGCGCCGGCACCCCACGCCGCCGCTACGCCATAATAGTTGGCGGACAATCGCGAGAGAAAGCAAACACATGGCACAGACCACGACAGATATCGCCGCCAGCACCGTCCCCGGTGCCGGAGCCGCCAGTTCATTCTCGGGCGGCACGGGAACCGAAGCCGAGTTTGGCTCGCTCGGCGCGCTCTCCCCCACCTGGTGGGAGCCCGAGGACGGCAGTGAGCCCGAACCATGGCTCACGCCCGAGCAAGCCTTCGAACGCTTCTTTGAATGGACAAGCGATCGCGGCATTGAGCTGTGGGATCACCAAGAAGAGGCCCTCATGGACCTGGCTGCCGGCGATCACGTCATTTTAGGCACACCGACCGGATCGGGTAAATCGCTCGTCGCGCTGGGCATGCTCTTTATGGGCATGGCACAGGGCAAGCGTTGCTATTACACGGCCCCTATCAAGGCCTTGGTCAGCGAAAAGTTCTTCGATCTGGTGCAGGTACTCGGCCGCGATAACGTCGGCATGATCACCGGCGATACGCATATCAATACCAAGGCGCCCGTCATCTGCTGCACGGCCGAAATCCTTGCCAACGATGCACTGCGCGAGGGCGAGGGCGCCGACGTGGGCTGCGTGGCCATGGACGAGTTCCACTACTTTGCCGACCCCGACCGCGGCTGGGCCTGGCAGGCGCCGCTGCTCACCCTGCCCCACACGCAGTTTATGCTCATGAGCGCCACGCTCGGCGATGTCACCGCCATCGCCGCCTCACTCGAGGAACACACCGGCGCTGCTTGCGACTTGGTTGTCGACGCCCCACGCCCCGTGCCGCTGAGCTACGACTACGTGACGACCTCGCTCGAGGGCACGGTCGAGCTCGCCATGCGCCGCGGCGAGGCCCCGCTCTATATCGTGCACTTTAGCCAAGATACCGCCCTTGCGACGGCACAGTCACTCGCCAATTTTGGCATCGCCAGCAAGGAGCAGCGCGAGGCCATCAAGGAGGCGGCCAAGGGCACGAGCTTCTCGACGGCCTTCGGCAAAATCCTCAAGCGCTTGCTCGGATGCGGCGTCGGCGTGCACCATGCTGGCATGCTGCCGCGCTACCGCCTGCTGGTCGAGCGCTTGGCGCAGCAGGGCCTGCTGCCTGTCATCTGCGGCACCGATACGCTCGGCGTCGGCATCAACGTACCCATCCACACCGTGGTCCTCACCGCGCTCACCAAGTTCGATGGCTACAAGATGCGTCGTCTGCGCGCCCGCGAGTTCCATCAGATTGCCGGTCGCGCCGGCCGTTCGGGCTTCGATACCGAGGGCATGGTCATCGCCGAGGCCCCGGAGCACGAGATCGAGAACGCCAAGCTCATGGCCAAGGCGGGTGACGACCCCAAGAAGCTCCGCAAGATTAAAAAGAAGAAGGCCCCCGAGGGCTTTGTCACCTGGAACAAGCAGACCTTTGAGCGTCTGATTGAGACGCAGCCCGAGACGCTCAAGCCGCGCCTGCGCATCACGCACTCCATGGTGATTAGCGTGGTCGAGCAGGGCGGCGATGCCCGAGCCCGCGTGCACGACCTCATCGAGACGAGTCTGCAGACTCCCGAGGAAAAGGCCAAGCTCGAGGTTCGCGCCGACGAAATCTTCGCCACGCTCATCGATTCCGGCGTCGTCGTTCGCACCGAGGTGCCGCCCGCACCCGACGCCCCGACTGACGCCGCACCAGACATCGACTATGCACTGACGGTTGATCTGCCCGAGGACTTCGCGCTCGACCAGCCGCTCTCGCCGTTTTTGCTTGCCGCATTGGAGCTGCTCGATCCCGAGAGCGAGACCTATACCATGGATCTAATCTCAATGGTCGAGGCAACGCTCGAAGATCCCAAGCAAGTGCTGCGTGCACAGGAACGTGCCGCACGCGATCGCGCTATGGCCGAGATGAAAGCCGACGGCGTCGAATATGAGGAACGCCTGGAGCGCATCCAGGATGTCACCTACGAAAAACCGCTCGAGGACTTGCTCGACGCCGCCTTCGACAAGTACTGCCAGGAAGTACCTTGGGCCAACGACTACCAGCTCTCGCCCAAGAGCGTCCTGCGCGACATGTTGGAGAGCGCGAGCGACTTTAAGGGCTATATCCAAAAGCTCGGCATCGCCCGCTCCGAGGGCATTCTGCTGCGCTACCTAGCCGAGGCCTACCGCTCCCTCGATCGCACCGTGCCCATTGAGAAGCGCGATGAGCGCTTGCGCGACATCATTTCGTGGCTCGGCTTTGTGGTGCGCTCGGTGGACTCGAGCCTGGTGGACGAGTGGGAGAACGCCGGCAACCCGGCGGCCCTCGACGCCGCGCCGCCGCAGGGCATCGACGAGGTCGTTGCGGACCGTCGCGGCTGCACGCTGCTGGTGCGCAACGCACTCTTCCGCCGCGTGACCCTTGCCGCCCGCGAGCACGTTCGCGACCTGGGCGAGCTCGACGACGACTGGGGCATGAGCGAGATCCGCTGGCAAAAAGCACTCGACGCTTACCACGAGCAGCACGAGGAAATCCTCACCGACGGAGATGCCCGCAGCGCCGCGATGTTTACCATCGACGGGAGCGACGAGAAGACCGATCACGTGTGGCACGTGCACCAGATTTTTGCCGACGAGGATGGCGACCACGACTTTGGCATCATGGGCGATGTCGATCTGGACGCCACGCAAGACGGCGGCGAGGTCATCTTCAAAAACTACCGCGTCGGCTTTATCGAGGACCTGCTCGAGGACTAGCCGAACATACTGGAACGAAACGAAGCGGGGTCGCTGGCAACATCGCCAGCGGCCCCGCTTTTTGCGCGATACGCTATCCCCTACTCGGCATCCTCGACCTCATACGAAT
The DNA here is from genome assembly GCA_937926755.1 of uncultured Collinsella sp. Taxonomy (GTDB): domain Bacteria; phylum Actinomycetota; class Coriobacteriia; order Coriobacteriales; family Coriobacteriaceae; genus Collinsella. The sequence continues at coordinate 1,534 of CALBBA010000045.1, read as the reverse complement.
CCGCCTCGGCTGGCTCATCGTTTGTCTCTGTCGCAGCCCCGCGCGCCTCGTCAAACGCGGCCTTCATGGTCTTGTTGCCCCACGTGAGCTTGCGAATGGTAAGATCGTCGGCCTTCTTGTTGGCTAGGCGCAGATTGTTCTCGGAGGACAGCAACGCCTCCTTGGTTTTCTGCAGATGGCTAATCGTCTTGTCGATCTCATCGATTGCCGTTTGGAACTTGCGGCTCGCGATCTCGTAGTTGCGGCCGAAATCGTTCTTGAACTTCTCCATCTTGGCCTCGAAGTTCGTGACGTCGATGTTCTGCTGCTTGTACTCCGCCAGCTCCTGCTTATAGCGCAGCGAACCCATGGCGGCGTTGCGCAGCAGCGTGATCATGGGAATGAAGAACTGCGGGCGGATCACGTACATCTTCTCATAGCGGTAACTCACGTCGACTATCCCTGCGTTATAGAGCTCGCTTTCGGGCTCGAGCAGTGTGCAGAGCACCGCGTACTCACAGCCTTTCTGGCGACGATCGTGATCGAGTTTCTTAAAGAAGTCCTCGTTTTTATGCTTGGTCGCGGTCTCGTCGTTCTCGTTTTTCATCTCGAACATAATCGAAATGACCTCGTTACCGCTTGCGTCGCACTCGCGGAAGATAAAGTCGCCCTTGGTACCCTCGGACACATCGTTATCTTTCTCGAAGTACGCGTTGGGAAACGCCGTCATGCGCAGACGGTTAAACTCGGTCTCACAGTGCTGCTCGAGCGACTCGCCCACCATCTTGGTAGACAGGCGGACCTTCATGTCCTTAAGACGCTCAATCTCTTCATCCTTGTAGCGAATCAGGTCATCGCTCGCGCGCTTGGCCTGCGCAAGCTCGAGCTCGTGTGCCGCCTTGGCTTGCTCCTCGCGAGAATCGCGCACCGCCAGCTCGCTCGTCAGCTTGGCACGTGCCTCATCGCGCTCTCGTTCCGCCGCGGCGACCGCCTCTGACAGGTTCATTTTTGCCATCAGTTCCTGCTCGCGCAGCTGGGCACGCAGGCCCTCGGCCTCTTGCTCGGACTGAGCCTTTGCGGCGGAAAACTTCTCTTGCACCTTCGCGCGATAGTCAGCAAGCGCGCGCTCGGCCTCGCTGCGAGCGGCATCGAGCTCACGCTGCGACTCTGCCGCGGCAGCGGCAAGCGCCATCTCCTGGGCCTTGTCCGCCGCGGCGATCCTGGCCTGCAGCTCGGCAATCTGAGCGTCGCGCGCGGACAGGTCGTTTTGAGCAGCATTGCGTGCCGCCGCCTCGGCAAGCCTGGCTTCATCATCTTTGCGCTCCAACTGCGCACGTAAATTGTCGATCTCGCGCTGAAGCTCGGCATTCTCCTTTTGAGCATCGGAACGAGCCTCAACCGCCGCGCGCTGACTTGCACTCTCGCGCTCTGCGGCAGCGCCCTCGAGCTTGGCGCGCAGCTCGACAAGCTCGGCATCGCGCTTGGCGACCTCTTGTGCCAACTCCCGAGCCGCAGCATTCTTCTGCTCAACGAGTTGTGCATTGCGCTGAGACTC
>CALBBA010000044.1 GCA_937926755.1 uncultured Collinsella sp. | reverse complement strand
GGCGTCGTTGACTGGCTTGGCTGCAACTACTACCATCCCACGCGCGTCCAGGCGCCGGCGAGCAAGATCGACCAGTATGGCCTGCCGCACTTTGCCGACGAGTACGTGTGGCCCGACGCCGTTATGAACGAGAGCCGCGGCTGGGAGATCTACCCGCAGGGTCTCTACGACTTTGGCATGGACTGCGCCAAGAATTACCCTGATCTTGAGTGGTTCGTATCCGAGAACGGCATCGGCATCATGGACGAATACAAGAACCGTGATGCCGAGGGGACCATCCAGGACGACTACCGCGTCGACTTTGTGCGCCAGCACCTGGAGTGGGTCGCCAAGGCAATCGCCGAGGGCGCCAAATGCCGCGGATACCATTATTGGGCCGTCATCGATAACTGGTCTTGGGCCAATGCCTTTAAAAACCGTTACGGCTTTGTCGAGGTCGACCTTATGGACGGCTACAAGCGCCGCCTTAAGAAGTCGGCAGCTTGGCTCAAGCAGGTTGCAACGACCCACGTGGTTGACTAGCGACCAAGCAAGCGCCCAAACCGCGCGCCGCCGCGCGCAACACATGGCACATCTGGTGGCAGAGGGCGACAGACCACCGTGCGCATAGGAAAAGGCCGGATTTGAAAGTTAGGAGCAATCATGGCCAGTGACAACGGAAAGAGCTTCCTCGACAAGTTTGCCGAGGTCTCTGCGAAGGTGGGAAACCAGGTTCACCTGCGTTCCCTGCGCGATGCCTTCGCAACCATCACGCCGCTCTATATCCTTGCGGGTATCGCGGTTCTTATTAACAACGTCGTGTTCCCCCTGTTCCCGTTCGATGCGGCGGGCCTTGCCAACCTTCAGACCTGGGGCTCGGCAATTACGCTGGGCACCCTCAACGTCTCTGCCATCATCTTGGCTGGACTGATTGGCTACAGCCTCGCTAAGAACGAGCGCTTCGATAACCCGCTCGCTTGCGTGGTCGTCGCCATCTCCGCTTTCGTCATCATGATGCCGCAGCAGATCACCGCCACGCTTGCCGCCACGAGTCCGCTGCTCACCGACAAGATTGCCTCTGCCGAGGTCACGGGCGCCCTTTCGACTGCCAACACCGGTACCAACGGTCTGTTCGCGGCCATTATCATCGCCCTGCTCTCCGTTACACTCTTCATTAAGATTTCCGGCGTCGAGAAGCTCAAGGTCAAGCTGGGCGAGGGTGTGCCTCCCGCGGTCTCCAACTCCTTTAACGTCATGATCCCGATGCTGCTCAACCTCTCGATCTTCGCCATTGCCGCGGCTCTGCTCGCCGTGTTTGCCGGCACCGATCTGTGCACCATCATCTCCACGTGCATTTCCAACCCGCTCAAGAGCATCATGAACGCCGGTCCGTGGGCTGTTATCCTCATCTACACTCTTGCGAACCTGCTGTTCTGCGTCGGTATTCACCAGTCCACCATCTCTGGCGCTACCGTCGAGCCGATCCTGACCATGCTCATCGTCGACAACATGGCTACCTTTGCCGCCGGCGGCACCATCCAACCCGATCACTACATGAACATGCAGATCGTCAACAGCTTCGCCCTCATCGGCGGCTCGGGCTGCACCCTCATGCTCCTGCTCGATACCTTCCTGTTCTCCAAGAACAAGGCTTCCAAGACCGTTGCCAAGATGGCTATCATTCCTGGCCTGTTTAACATTAACGAGCCGGTCATCTACGGTTACCCCGTCGTGTACAACCTGCCGCTCATGATTCCGTTTGTGCTTCTTCCCGACCTGTTCATCGGCCTCACCTATGGCCTCACATGCGCGGGA
>CALBBA010000043.1 GCA_937926755.1 uncultured Collinsella sp. | reverse complement strand
CAGCCTGCGGCTACCCTCGAGAACCGAGCTCTACACCAACATTCGCGACACTACCGAACGAGACGATGACGACTCGTTTAATACGTCTAGGCACGCGCCTCTTTTCATCGAAATGGCAGTAGAGGTTCATTTTATTACCGGGAGCTGCCGCAGCAGCGAAAAAAGCGCCTCACCCAAGATGGGCAAGGCGCCAAAGGTTGAAATGCATCCGCGAGCGGTCGAATTAGGTTAACCCTACTCGAAGCTCAGCTGCTCCCGAATGCACCCCGACCGCTGCCTCGTTCAGGCCGTTGGCGCCGACCGCGTATCTGGCGGTTTCCGACGCGCCGCACTGCACGCGACACACGGGCTGAAGTCTTTAACGTAAAAGCCCCGTTGGTAAAACGAGTTACCAACGGGGCTTGGACTGAAAGGTCGCGCTTAAACGAGAGGGCACCCTAACACTCGAGACGTTTGCGCATAAGCGCGAAGGCAATCAGCGAAGCGCCGACAACGGTCATAATAAAGGCGACGGCAAGGGTTTGGTCGCCCGTGTTGGCGAGCGCACCCTTAGTAGTCTTAGCGGACGTTTTGGTTACCTTGGTCGTCGTCTGCTGACCGGGTTGGGACGGCGTCACGGGCTGCGCAGGCTGAGCCGGCTCCCCCTTGGCCTCCTCGCCCGTCACCACGTACGTCGAGAAGTGGCTCGTGCGGAAGCAGAGGTAGTCGCCCTCGGTCCACGTATCCATAGCCTGAGTGGAACCATCCTCGGCAACGTAGAGCACCTTGAGATTGGTGAGCGCCTTCATGGCGGCAGTCATCTTGACACGGACGATGAAGGACATGCCTTCGTAGTCCTCGATAACCTCGCCGTCCTTGAGAAGCTTGATATCGAGCTTATCGGCAACCTTGGTAGTCCCCTGCTCAAGGCCGGAAATCGTAGCATTGGCGGCAGCGGTAAGATCCGTCGGTTCCTCGACCACAAGAGAGATGCTGTTGTTCCGGGCAATGCCGGCAGCGACATTGTTCTCGGCGCTTACGCTAACGTCCGTTCCGTTGCTACCCGCAACGCCTGCAATGGTCTTTGCCGCTACGATAACGGCGCAGGTCGCGGTTTTGTCGCCACAGGTGGCGGTAATCGTGGCGGTACCGGCCTTAAGCGGCGTCACGACGCCGTCTTTAACCGTAGCGATCGACGAATCGCTGGAGGTCCAGCTCACGGTCGCATCGTCTGCATCTGCAGGAGTCACCGTTGCGGAGAGCTTTGCGGAGGCGTCGCCTACGGTAAAGGAAAGGTTCGTCTTGTTGAGCTCAACCTTTTGGGCGGGATTGGTCACGGTCACCGAAACGGTCTGGGAGAGCGACCCTGCAGTGATGACAAAAGAACCAGAACCGGTCTTGAGGGCGGTAACGGTGTAGGAGCCATCACCGTTGTCGACAACCTTAAACGCCTTCGAAGCGCCCGTGTCATCCAGAGCAAGATTGGTCTCGTCGACCTCACCCGCAAGGGTTCCAGCAAGAGAAACCTTCACGGTGCCCTCTTCGCCCTTCTTGAGGCCGAGGACGCTCTGGTCGACCGTAAGGTTCGTTGCGGGATTAGAGACGGTCACCGCGCAATCCTGAGAATAGGTGCCGTCTTCAGTCGAAACGGTGATGGTTGCGGCGCCCTTGGAGACAGCCGCCACCTTTCCGGTTTGATCGACTGTAGCGACACTTTCGTTGCTGGACTTCCAGACAATCGTCTGGTTAGCCTCCGCGGGAACGACCGCCGCCTTAAGCTGCTCGGTTGCAGCGCCCACAAGCACGACCTTCTGCTTATCGAGCGTGATGCCCGTAGCAGGCTGAATAACCGTCACCTTGCACGTGGCGCTATGCTCTCCGTCCTCAGTGGTGACGGTAATCGTAGCAACACCTGCCTTGACCGGGGTCACGACGCCGTCTGCAACCGTGGCGACCGTAGGATCGCTCGACGACCAGGACAAGTTCTTGTTCGTTGCATTATCGGGCTCAACCGCTGCGGTCAACGTCGAGGGCTCACCGCCCACAGCAAGCTTAAGGTTTGAAGCGCTGAGCTTGACGCCCGACACCTTTACAACCGGAGTGGTTACCGTAATCGCATCCGTGGTTGCAGAGACCCCATCAACCGTTGCCGTGATCGTGGCATCACCGTCACCGACAGCGGTAACAAGACCGTTAGCGTCGACGGTAAGGACGCTCTCGTTGGAAGAGGACCAAACAACTTGGCTGGCCTTGTCATCAGGGGAGACCTTTGCCTTCAGCTGCTGAGTCGTGCCTTTATCCATGGAGGTTGAGTAGCTGTCCGCAATGGAAACCGCAGTCTTTGCAGGCTCCTCGCCAGGCTTGACAACATGAACGGTCATCGTGTCGCAGAGACGACCACCCAAGTACATTGAAACCGTTGCATCGCCGTAACTATGAGGCACTAAATACCCCAAGTAACTGCCACCACTAAACATCGGTCCTTTTACCTCGAGGACATCCGGATTATCTGAAGTGAAAGAATACTTTGCGCCGGCATAGGAGTCCATCAATTCCTCAGCGCTTTTACTCAGCACGCCCTTTGGATATTCAAACCCCCTGTCACATTCCAGCCAAAGCCAATCTTTGGATATACTATCTGAACTGACCTCACAGGGAAATGTATAATCGCTCGACACAAACTTAGCCTTCGAAAGGCTCACTTCCGCAGGGTCGACAACCTCTATCTCAAAGGGATGGTCATTGCCAAGGCCATCACGAGCATGAGCCTTAACGGTGCCAGGCTTTATTGCCTTAAACGAGTTTTCACCACCGATAAGCTCAACGACATCGTTGCTTTCCAGAGAATAGGTTACAGCGCCAAAGTCCGCACCCCAATGTGCGCGCTGGCATGCCTTCAGTACTTCATTTGGAGAAACGTTGAGAATGGCAGTCAGATAATAGCTGTCCCCAACCAGCATCTTTTGCTTTTTGTTCCCACGCTCATTGAATCCGGGCTCCTGATTCTCGGTTACAACATCACATAGCTTCTTCGTCTCAACTTCACCGTTGCAATAGTCGACAAGAACCTTGGCCTCTTTAGCATCTTTCGACAACGCCTCGAGTTGCAAAGAAGCGCTTAGCTCGGAAGTTCCATATGATGAATAATTCGAATTCACCCTTGCCTGGACTTTGGAATCCTTTGAGGGGTCTTCCTTAATAACAAAATATGTGGCCGCACGGCTCTCGTCCACGGGACGAACGTCAACTCTCCCCTCTAGTAATGCATAATGCGTGTTCCCGCATTTTTGCGGACAATCATCCGTGTAACCCAGCGTTGCGGTGTTTGTTGTCGCACCAGATTGGTCGTAAGAAACGAAACTGACTTTAATTGGATTGACTTTAGCCACACTTTTAATCTTAAGAGAACCGTTTAAACTCTCGTCGGTCTTGCTCTTCAGGGTTATAGTCGTTGTGCCAACTTTGGTGGGGCTAATTGTCAATACCCAACTATGTGACTCATAACTTACCTTAGCGATATCCTCGTCAGACGATGTGATATCGATATCGCTAGGGTCAATGTGCGCCCATTCGTGATTTTTATTAAAAAAGGAAAGCCTTCCTTTCACCGTCTGTCCAACAGCGACATCAAATTCTGACCACACATCGCCTGTAGACGAATCGTATGGGAGAAACGATGCACCCATGGAACCGTCCTGCGACTCCAGCATGACAGCATCCGCATGCGGGGCGGCCACCGTCAGCCCAAACGTTGCCGCCGTTAAAGCAACACAGATGCCTGTGGCTATCCTCCAAAACCCTTTTCTCATTCCCCTAAGTCCAATCTCTCGTGAAAAAACGCAGCATTCTCCCACACCTTAAAATTGGCTTAAGGATACCCCCATTACAGTCTGAAGTGGGCCACCGATAAATTTCGATGGCGAGCATTCGGCGCATTGCCTACGATACGGGCAAGCCCCGAGGGGCCGCCGATCGGGCGCCTCCGGATGGCCGTCTGCCCCTGCCCCGTAGAGGGCCCGGGGGGTGTTGCCACCGGGGGCGCTCGCCGCTCCGGACGACTGATAGGAAACTGCCGGGCGCAAGCGCCACGGCCAGGTAATGTGGGTGTCGCAGGGAGGGGTTCCGATCGGCCTACCGATTGGAGGATAACACCGTGGCACCACCTAGAATGCCGGAAGCCGTCATCGGGCTCGATGTCGGGAAATTGTCCCATTGGGCATGCGTCGCGACCCGGGACGGCGAGATACTGCTGAGCGCCCCCGTCGCGAACAGGGAGGGCGATCTGGACTCGCTGTTCGGCCGCTTCCCCGACGCGCTCGTGGTCGTCGACCAGTCGCGCAACATAGGCGCCCTCGCGCTCGCCCGCGCCAAGGCGGCCGGGATGTCGGCGGCGTACCTGCCGGGACTCGCGGCACACGGGGCCGCCAGGCTCTTCGCCGGCGACGCCAAGACCGACGAGCGGGACGCAATGGTCATCGCGAAGACGGCGCTGGGCATCCCCGACGCACTCCTGCCGGTCGGGGATCCGGGCCCGACGGTCGCGGCGGCGAGGGCGCTGGCCGCCCAGAGAAACTTCCTGACCTGCGAAAACACCAGGAGCAAGAACCGGCTGCGCAGCATCCTGCTGGAATCGTGCCCCGCCTTCGAGGCGTTGGTCGACCTGTCCGACGGTCCCCAGCTGAGGCTCATGGCATCCCTCGGCGGGGCCTGGTCGGTGGCCGACGCCGGGCCCCGCAGGGCGGCGGCGCTCACGCGCGGGGCGGCGCGCGGCAAGATCGAGGCCCTCGTCCGCTCGACGGCCTCCTCGACAAGGCCGGACGCGGCGGCCATCGCCGCCGAGGACCGGGCGGTGAGGCTGCTCGCGCGCAGGATCTCCGAGAACTCGGCGGAGATCGATGTGATCACGGCGGAGATATCCGCCCTCCTCGAGGGCGACGATACCTACCGATGCCTCCTGACGGTGCCGGGGATCGGCCCCAAAACCGCTTCCGAGCTCGCGATCTCCATAGATATCGAAGACTTCCCAAGCCACGACAGGCTCGCGTCGTACTGCGGCCTGGCGCCGCGCAACCGCCAGTCGGGGACCTCGATCTCCTCGGTGACGGCATCGCGCCAAGGCAACAAGAGGCTGAAGAACCTGCTCATATTCTCGTGCAACTGCCTTACCCGGACAGAGGGAAGATGGGGCGATTACTACGCTAGGTGCCGAGAGCGGGGCATGCCGCACGGCAAGGCGCTCAAGGCGCTGGCACGAAAGAGGCTGAAGGTCATCTACGCGATCATGCGGGACAGGGTGCCCTACGCCGCCTAGTCGAAGCGCTCCGAACAGATTGGAGCCCATCGGCCGAAAGGCCTGGCGTTAGCATGTCGCGATTCAATCTCGAAAACAGCATTGCCCAGTTGACAAAACTATAGGAACACCCCCCAACGAGCACTTGCAAGCTAATGTTTGCCAGAAGGGGCAAATTAACGGCAAGCGACATTTCTGCAATGTACCATCATCCGCTGAAGTGTGACTTTCCCGACGCTCCCACGCAAAAGCCCCGTTGATAAACGCGTTACCAACGGGGCTTGGGCTGAAAGGCCGAGCTTCAACGGAGGCCGAAAGTAAACTGATCGGTTTGACTTCGTCCCCAATCGATCAGTTAGAACTCGAGCTGCTCCAGGCGATCGAAGACCGTGTCGATGCGGGTGAGGAAGTCCCACGGGTCAAAGATCTCGTCGAGCTTCTCCTGGCTGACGGTGCAGCGCGGATCGGCCTCGAGGCGCTCCTTAAAGGTAGGACCGGAGACGCAATCCTGCACCTCGTGCCACGTGGCCATGGCGTTTTCCTGCACGATGGCATAGGCATCCTCGCGGGTGATGCCTGTATCGACGAGAGCCAGCAGCACCTTGGAGGAGAAGATGAGGCCGCGGGTCTTGTTGAGATTGGCCATCATGCGGGCAGGGTACAGCTGCAGGCCGTCGATGACGCGGATGAGGCACTGGAACATGTGGTCAAGGGCGATGAAGCTATCGGCCTGGGCGACGCGCTCGGCAGAGGAGTGCGAAATGTCGCGCTCGTGCCATAGGGCGACATTGTCGAAGGCAACCTGGGCGTTGGACTTCACGATGCGCGACAGGCCACAGACCTTCTCCATGGTGATCGGGTTGCGCTTGTGCGGCATGGCGGAGCTGCCCTTTTGACCCTTGCGGAACGGCTCCTCGGCCTCGAGCGTATCGGTCTTCTGCAGGTTGCGAACCTCGGTCGCAATGCGCTCGCAGGTAGCTGCCGTGGTAGCGAGCACGCCGGCAAGGTAGGCGTGGTGGTCACGGCTGATGACCTGCGTAGACAGCGGATCGTGAACCAGACCAAGGTGCTCGCAGACATACTCCTCCACGAACGGCTCGATGGAGCTGTACGTGCCGACAGCGCCCGAGATGGCACCGAAGGCGACGTTCTTGCGGGCATCCTCAAGACGGTCCAAATCGCGCTTGAGCTCCCAAGCCCAAGAGCCAAACTTCATGCCGAAGGTCATCGGCTCGGCGTGAATACCGTGAGTACGGCCGGCGCAGAGCGTGTTGCGCTCCTCGAAGGCACGGCGCTTGCAGATCTCGCCGAGCTTCTTGACGTCCTCGATGATAAGGTCGCAAGCCTGAGTGAGCTGGTAGCACAGAGCCGTATCACCCAGGTCAGAGCTGGTCATACCGTAGTGAACCCAGCGGCTGGGCTTGGGCTCGCCCTCGGGGACGTCGGCGTCGATGTACTCCTTCATGTTGGTCAGGAAGGCGATGACATCGTGGCGCGTGACCTCCTCGATCTCGTCAACCTTCTCCTTCTCAAAGTTGGCGTGGTCGCGAATCCACTGGGCCTCTTCTTTGGAAATACCGATCTTGCCGAGCTCCGCCTGGGCCTCGCAGGCCAGGACCTCGATCTCCTGCCAAATGGCGTACTTGTTCTCGAGGGAGAAGATGTGTCCCATCTCCGGGCGGGTATAGCGATCGATCATAGCGGCTCCTTTTTGGTTATTGGCACGTTGGTCGTAACCCAACCATTGTACCGTGCGCGGGTGCAAGTATGGGCAGTAGGCATTAACCTAACATTTTGCCGCAAGAGCAGCCATGGGGACATCCGCGTATTTGCTTCGCAAATCCGCACCGGCTTCAGGCGCCTGCCGGCGCCTTCGCCTGCTCGCTATAAACGCTTCGCGTTTATTTAACGCTCGCACCCTGTCGGGTTCGAGTCCCGGCACTTTATTGAAAAAGGCACAGTAACGAAACGTTACCGTGCCTGAAATTCGAATGGAGCGGGCAACGGGACTCGAACCCGCGAGTGTCAGCTTGGGAAGCTGATGCCTTACCACTTGGCGATGCCCGCATATGTGGGGGATAGTATAACGCGGTTGTCTTGTTCGATACAAGGGTGGCGATGCTTGTTTTAGCTGTGGAGATTCGTTTGAAAATCGCGTCAATTGTGGAGACGAGGACCTTTGGCTTCCTGTTCCCCTTATCTTCTACCTGCGCTTTTGCTTGATTGTTGTATTTGAGCTCAATTTGTCAGGAATTGGGCAAGCTTTTGGTCAGGCTCCGGTACTTACCCGCATGAACCTCGGGGGTAGCCTCATCCTACGCGTCGCAGCCTCCCCGTGCGACGCACGAGGGATAAGGAGCAGCCATGTCCAACGCACCCACGCACTCTGTCCACAGCGCAATCGCAACAGGTCCGCTGCTCCTGCTCCTCTTCCTGCTTTTCGGCTGCCTGGCACCGGGAGCCGCATTTGCCGTCGATGGCTACGACCAGCTCGGCTTCCGCACTATTAGCGATGATTGTGGACCCTTCTTCATCGGCAAGTATGAAGCTCAAGACACCTCGATTGCCTACTGCATGAACCAGGAGCGCCCCGGCCCCACCAAACCGGGCGGCCCATGGCTCAACTTTGATCAAGGCTGGGTGTGGCTCGACGACGAGTTCGCGGCAATCGTTTGTCAAGGATATCCAACCACCACGTCGTTTGGCGGTTACCATCTTTCACCCGATCGCGCCCGCGCCGCCACCCAGCTTGCCGTATGGATGCTCAACGGCACTACCCATGTCGACGGCACCTACTCCTACACGACCGCTCAGGGCAAAACCAAGAGCGGGCACTTTACCGCCGACGATGAAGTCGTGGCGGCTGCGCGGTGGCTCCACGACAGCGCAAAATCAGGAAGCATCAAAGCCGCTCCGCACCGCGCGCGACGCTATCTAGGGGCCGTATCGGGCGGCAGCAAACGTCAAGACATGCTCTATGTACTGCCGGCGGTCTCTGTTTCCTTCCAAAAGCAGTCTGCTAACACCGTTATTACCAGCGAAAACAATACCTATCAGTTTACCGGGGCAACATTCGATATTTTTGAGAGCGCCAGCGGCGCGCGTGTTGGTACCATCCAGATGGACGGCAACGGTCGAGCACAGGCAACACTCCTACCCAACACGGCGTACTACCTGATTGAAACGAAGGCGCCGGCCGGCTATGTCCCCCGTCGTGATCGCATCGCCTTTACCACGGGGAATGACGGCGGGCGGGTCGCCATTGATGAACAGCCCGGCACCATCAACCTGCGTATCGTAAAACTCGATGCCGCGACGAATGCCGGCCCCCAGGTGGGATCTTCACTCGCAGGAGCAGAGTTCACGTGCGTATCGCAATCAACCCCTGGATGGGCGCAAATCCTCACGACCGACGAAAGCGGTCGGGCCACTCTCGCCGATGTCCCCTTAGGAACCTTTACCATCTACGAATCAAAAGCCCCCGAGGGCTACCTGCCATCCAACGACAGCTGGACCTATACCGTTGGAGCCGACCAGCTCGGCGATTCAGGCGTGGTCGAGATCGAATCTCGCGTTTCCGATATCCCCATTGCGTTTGACCTTGAGATTTCCAAATTCAAGGATTACGGCAGTAGCGACCAATCCGGCCTAGAGCAGCCGGCGGGAGGTGTTGTCTTTGAGGTTGTCAGCAACAGCTCTCATCAGGTTGTTGGCACACTGACCACAAACATCTATGGCTTTGCCTCCACCAAAGACCAGCCCGAAGCATGGTTCGGCACAGGCAAGCGACCAGCCGGTGTCCACGGAGCCGTCCCATACGACCGCGCCGGCTACACGGTTCGTGAGGTTCCGGAAACCGTCCCCGAGGGTTTTAAACGTGCGGGGGAATGGACCGTCGAGGCCAATCAGATTTCCGACGGCGCCGAGCTTCAATATATCGTGGACAACCACGCTCTGTCGACGCATCTCCAGATTGTAAAACGCGATGCCCAAACAGGCGCTTCTGTTCCCCTAGCCGGATTCACCTTCCAACTCCTCGACAGCAATCACGAACCTGTCTCACAAACTTGCTGGTATCCAGCACATAACGTAATGGACACCTTTACGACTGACGCGACCGGCACCGTCACACTGCCCGAATCGCTCGTGCCGGGCACCTATTATGTACGCGAAACCTCGGCCAAAGAGCCCTATCTTGACGGCGGAAAGATCGAGGTAAACATACCCGCCGATATAAACCTAACGCCCGTTGCAATCGCCTCGTATTATGACCACGCCGCGACCGGAAACATCAGGATCGTTAAAACCGATGCCATAGACGGCAGCAGCCTCGCGGGCGCCGTCTTTGAGATCCGTGCCTCGGGTGATATCGTGCGCCCCGACGGTAGCATTGCCGCGCTCGACGGTGAGACCGTCGCGACCGTCACGACGGATGAAACTGGAGAAGCACGCGCGGACAACCTCCCACTGGGATCTGGCACCGCATGCTACGAGGTTGTCGAGACTCAAGCGCCGGCAGGCTTCTTGCTCGATCAGACAACCCATATTGTCGACCTTACTTACGCCGACCAGAAAACACCCGTTGTAGAAGCACGGCTTAACGTATCCGACGATTACACCAAGGTTGATATCTCCAAGGTCGATGCAAGCGGTGAGCAGGAAGTGGAAGGCGCACAGCTCACCTTATATGGTCCCGATAAAACCGAAATAGACTCCTGGACCTCATCCGACAAGCCGCACCGCGTCGAACATCTTGCACCCGGCACCTACTCGTTGCGCGAAATGATGTCTCCGCGGACCTATGACCTTGCCGAGGAGATAACGTTTGAAATAAAGGATACGGGAGAAGTCCAATCCGTCACGATGAAGGATACGCCCATCGAGATCAAAGGACAGGTCGACAAGCGTCAGGAGCTTGTCCAACCTATCGGGAAGGGTCTGTTGGCTAACGGCGATGGAAAAAACCGCGCCGCGATGCAAACCAATACGGATGGGCTTTTCTCCTATACCATCGACGCTCGAAACGATTCAACTACCTGGGTTGATGAGTTCACAATTACCGATGATCTTGAGTGTGCCGAGAACGATACGGCGAGATTCGTCTCAATCGAAACCCCCGTCGCCATCGGCGACCTCAATGGTCTGTGCAACGTGTGGTATCGCACGACGCCGTTGGACTCGACAGACGTCGATGAGCCGGCAAACGCGACACTTGACGATGGGCACGAAAATCCTTGGCTTGAGTCCGACGAAGTAAGGGAAAGTCTGGGTGAGGATTGCCGCCTCGTCGATTACGACGGCTGGCACCTCTGGAAGGCGGATGTCTCGACCACGGAATCCACCACACTCGAGGCGAAAGAACTCGACCTTGCGTCCAATACCGTCGTAACGGGCATTCGCATTGAATACGGTGCGGTAGCCGCCGACTTTACGACTCGAAGCGATGCGGATTCTTGGACCCGTGATGATCTCAAAGATGAGCACGACGACCTTGACGATGCCAAAGCAATCCTTGGCACAGATGCTCGGGGCGCAGTCGTGCACATGCAGGCAACGTCGGCTTATACACCCCAAACCGCACTCGCCAACAGCGCACGCGTCGATCTTTGCCGCAACGGCGGCGGCGATAAACTTGAGTCACATGACGAGGACCGTGTCATTCAACGCTGTACCCTACCGCAGGACCTACCGGCAACAGGATCAGCTCCCATCGCCGCTTGCATCACCGCGCTCCTGACCTCGGGTGCCGCAGCCCTATGGTTCGCTCGCCTTAGGTCAATCCCAAAGAAGCGCTAGCGCGATGAAAAAGCGGGCGAGCCAGTCCCCCGGCTCGCCCGCTTTCAATCATTTAAATCGCCGTATCTACTCTGCAGACGAAGATCCACCATCAACGATTGCTTGCTCGGACTCAGGAATCCCATCGGCACCCGTGCTCTGTTCTTGCTCCACCTCTTCGCTGATTGCGGAGGCGGGGGTCGAGCCCTTCGCACCCACGATGTAGGCAGCCCCAAATCCTAACGCAATGGCAATCAAGGTCAAAATCACGTAGACAGGCCAATGGCGCTTAATATACGAAAACACGTTGACTCCTTAGAGCTCCGTCTATGAACGGCGGATAACCTCGGTCACGACCTCGGATACCGTGGCAATGTTCGTCGGGTTAACGTTGTGGGGCAGGTCGTCCTCGGTACGAGCGCAAGCCAGACGCGTGCCGTCCACGCCAGCGATGGTGAGGGCTCGGCGGCTCGCCTCGAGCGCGGCGTAGGCATCGGTCTTGGCATAGGGCATCTCGAGCGCGCCACAATCGACATGGAACGACTTGCACACCTTGCTGACCAGGTTCATGATGCGGCGATCGCCCTTGAGCAGCTGCTGCTCGCCCTCAACCGTCACCACCGAAAGCCTACCGGCGCCGACGGATTCAAGATTGATGAAGAAGACGCCGCGGAGCTTATCGCGATGCGAAGCCAAGAAGGCCTTCATACCGGCGCCATCACAATCCGAGGCGCCCGTTGCCACAAACCAGATATCGTGACCGAGCAGCTCATCATCGCCCATAGAGGCGACAGCCGAGAGCATATCTTCGGAAGAAGCGCCATCGGAAGACGTAGCGCCGCCCTTCCAGCCATCGTTATCGTCCTCGAAATTATCCCACGAACCGATGCCGCGACCGGACTTCTTCGCATCGTAATCGTCTTCGACGCCCAGCCAATCACTCATGCTGTCCTGTTCGTTTTTCTTTTTACGACCGAACAGGCCGCCCAGGCCGCGCTTGCGAGACTTGGGCGCCGCCGGGGCGGGAGCCGAAATGGTCTCGATCGGCTGAGCGCCCGACGCAACGGGCATAGGAGGCGCAACGGGTGCCGATGTGGGTTCGGAACCCTGAGCGGTAGCAAAGGGGTCGTTGACCTGGGCAGAGGGATCGGGAAGGTCGAACAGCGACGTGCGAGACGCAACGTTTGCCTGCTTCATAGACGGCAGCGACGGATCGGGGACCGAAGCCAGCGGAGACGAGGAAGGTGCAGGCGACGGTGCCGACGCCGGATCGGGAACATTCATCTGCGGACGCGGCGATGCCTGGGAAGAAATCTGGGCCATAAGGGAATCGACCGTTTCGTCCTGGGTGGGAGCGACATTGGCAACCGTGGCACCGGAACCACTCGGAGTCGGCATGGTGAAAATCTGCGTGGAATAAGGCCTCGACTCATCCGTCTCGGGAGTCTCGGAAACCGCAGGCACTTCCTCCTGCTCGACCTCGGTCGAATCACCTTGATCGGCTGCCACGTATTGCTCTTCGTCAGAGTCGGCCTCGACGGGCTCGTCCTCGGCGGCATCTTGGATTTCGGCAGCATCAATAGGCTCGTCATCGTCTGCCGCGTCGCCCTGTCCATCGGAAACAGGAAGGGGCTCGGCAATCGCGGTGCCCTGCTTTTCAAACGTTATCGTGGAATCGAACTGCGCGGCATCAAACGACATGGTGCTATCGACGTGCTGCTGAGCCTCGAAAGACGTTGTAGCTTCGGCGGCGTCGACGGGCGCGGACTGCATAGCCTCGTTCTGCTCGAACTCTTGCGCCGCGTGCTCACGTGCCGCCTCGGCTGCCTGCTGCTGAGCGATAGCCTCCTGCTCGGCAGCCTCGCGTGCGGCAGCGCGCTTCTCCTCGAAATCGTCGACAAATTTCTTGCCCTTTGCAAGCGCACCCTTAAAGAAGTTGGAAGCGCTGGCGCCAATCGACGAGAACGCGGATGCAATGTCGGCATGGGGCGTTGCCGCGGGAATCTCGGCCGAGAAATCAGTATCGCTCTCGTAAGACACGCGCCTCGGCTGTTCAACGTAATCGTCGTCAGACTCGTCCGCAACGTCTTGCGCCGGCGCGGCGGGAGCCAAAACGTCCAGTCCTGCCGCGGAATCGATCGCGGACACCGCCTCGGGCTCGGCAACGGCAGCGGTAACCGCGGCAGACTCATCATCCGCAGCGACAACGGGCGCAGGCGCAGCCACGACGGGGGCAGGCTCGGGCTCAAACGTCGGCTCCTCGCCCTCCTCGTAATCGAGCGCGCAGGACTCGGGAAGCATTCCGAGCGCACGGATGGCATCCGAACCAAAGCGGATGTTGCCGGCGGCGTTGCGATAGAGCTTGGGCTCGGGCTCGGCCGCGGCAGGCTCCTCCGCCGGCTCAGCAGCGGGAACCTCGTCATTGAACTCTTCGGCCTGGACAGCCTGATTCTGATCCTCGGGCACGATGGCGCCAATCAGCGTCTCGTCGGCAGACGCACCCTCAAAGCCCTCGATCTGCTCGTCAAAAGCCTCGCCCTGTTCGGGCTCGGTTTGAGCGTCGGGAGCAATCGGCTGACCGAACTCGTCCTCGGCGTAGGTAGGCTCTTCGTACTCGATGGTGTTGCCGTAGTCGTTTTGCTGCTGGGCCGCGGCATACTCCGCCGCCGCGCGCGCCATTTCCTCGGCACGACGTTTCTGCTCCCCAAAATAGGTATCGAACGGAACATCGTCGGGAAACTCGTTCTCGCCCTGGAAGGGAGCAACGTTGTCCATAACGCCGAGCATAGCGGCGACAGAAGACTTGTTGCACACCGCGCCGGACGTATAGGGAAGAATGTAGCGGTTAGAAATGATGTTTGCCGCGTTGGCGAGCGCAACGAGGGAAGCGAGGATCGCGACAATCCACAGCAGAACCTTGAGCGCGCCGGGGAGCGGCAGGATACGCAGGATGGCAACGGCAGCAGGGGCAACCGTGGCAACGGGCAACAGCTTGGCGATGAGCGCACGATACGAAGCATAGGGCTCGCGGGCGAGCAGCTCAGCACGGGGAGAGTCGTAGTGTGCGACAACGACCACCGGGCGGTTGCGCGGAGACGCGAGCGGGCCCGAGGCCTTGTGGTAGGCGATGACATTTTGGCTCACGCCCGTCTTGCCCAGGCGCGAAACCACGGGGTGGCCCGTGCGCTCGAGCACGTAAAGAACGGCGCCGATGATGGCCAGCAAGGTGCCGACCAAACCGATACCGCCGCCGATGCCCATCAGCAGGGCGCCGGCAAACGCAAGAATACCGGTAACGGCAAATGCCAATCTACTGGGCGCCGGGGCATTGAACTCCTGAACCTCGGGGTCAAAGCCGTGGTTGCGGAAGATCTGAGCGATATCCTCGGCAGCCAAGCGCTCTTCTTCGCTGCATGCCGGCGTGATGCCGGTGTTCTGCAGCAGGTGGTTAATATAGTTCTGGGTGTTCGCCATGTGCGCTCCACATCCATAATCCGACAAATAGGCCCAATGCATGCACATTAGAACCGTATATAGTCGAAAGTATACCCCGAGCGAGCGCAAACGACCGAATTCGGGCCATCTTAACGCCTCGAGCGGACAAGGATATAGCCTAATCTCCATATCGGACTAAAATCATGGCAGCAAACTACCTTCTCATGCGAGGATTCTATGACGGCAAGCGACGCGACCGCGACAATTAAAAAGGGAAGTTCGGAGCCCGGTTTCGATAAAACGGCTCAGCGCATCCTCAATCTTTTCTTTGTGCTCAACAGCTCCCCCGAACCGCTGACGACCGAGCAGATCGTCTTGGATTCTGACCTGGGATATGGCTCGGGCAGTATCGACTCGGATAAGCGCAAGTTTCGGCGCGATCGTGACAAACTGCTCGAGCGTGGCATCTTAATCAAGGAGGTTCGCCCCGCCGGTGCGCAGGAGACCGAGGAAAGCTCGTGGACAATCGACCGCGAGCACACGTTTGCTGCAGGCGGCCTCATCACCGCAGACGACGCCGATATCCTACTCAACGCCATCGACCAGACGCTAGCGGCCGGCTCTTCCACCTTTGCCGCGCCGCTTGCCGATATTCGCTCCAAAATTGCCTACCTCACCGGCATATCTGCGGTGGACGAAGCACCGATCCGCCGTTCTCCCACCGTCGATGCGGTATGGAGCGCCTTTGCCGAGCGATGCGCGCTGCGATTTTTATATCAGAACGGACGCGGCGAGCAGAAAGAACGTACCGTCTGTGTCTACGGCATGTTCGAACGCGAGGGCGTGGCGTACTTCTGCGGCCTCGACAATGTCACCGACGACATCAGGACATTCCGCTGCGACCGTATCGTTCGCGCATGGCGTCCTTCGAAGGCCTACGCCATCCCTGCGGACTTCAATCTCAACGACTATCTGTTCTTTGAATTCGATTTCGCCGACCGACCGCCCGTTGCAGCCACGTTCTCGTTCGCCCCTCAGACGCAGATCGATATGATCAACGGCCTCACGCGCGGGCGAGGTGAGCTCACACACACCGATGCGGGATGGATCTGGACCGTTGACGTGCGCGACCTTGAAGCCGCCGCCTCATTTTGCATGGCCCACGCCATGGACGGCATGAGGCCCATGGCCCCCAAATCGCTCAAGCAGGCGTGGAACCACCTCATAGAAAGGACGGTGCACGAGCATGCCCGTGCGTAAACTCACCAGCGAGCAGAGACTCTCGCGCGCCATCGACATCATGGAGGCCCTCTACGCCGCCGGCGATGGCGGCATGACACGAACCGAGATTTGCAGCCGCTTTGACATCACGGGGGCGTCGCTCGACGAGATTCTCGAGATCGTCTCGACGCTCGCGGACCGAGAATCGGGCGCGCGCATCATCTGCGAATGCCGCGGCGAGCGCGTGGCCCTCACTGGTGACGCCGGGCGCGTGCTACCGTTGCGCCTGAGTGCCGCCGAGGGCGCCGTGCTCAACCATGAACTTGAATCGTTGGGGATCGAGCCGCAGACGGCAGCTCGGATTCGACATGCCCTTCTGCCCGAAGAGCTCGGCTATAACCAGCGCGTCTTTGACACCGTCAACCACGGGTCGCACTGGCAGCAGCTGAGCTGCGCCATTCAGGACGGTGTTCGTTGCCGCATCTCGTATCGCTCGATGGACGATGCGCGGCCACGCGAGCGTCTGGTCGACCCCTTGCGCATTACGGCAAACGGCGACCAAACATACCTGATTGCCTGGGACATCGCGATCGATGAGCAGCGCACCTATCGCATGGATAAAATCGAGGGACTCACCTTGACGGAAGACTCCGTCGTGCCTCACACACCGGGCGTCGCATCCCTCCACGATTCCCTTGCCCGGACGCAGCGTAGCGCAAAGCTCTTGATGCCATTCGATATGGCGGAGCATCTGGACTGGGCCGGCATCACCCTAATCGAGCGCAGCGGGGCAGACATGGCAACGGTAACCGTGCATTACGGCTCCGAGCGTTGGCTACTGAGCCAGGTAATCGCAGCGGGCGGAGCCATCCGCATCTTGGATGACCCCGCCCTGTCAAAGCGTCTGTGCGATATGGCAAAAACCCTCGTCTGTCCGCTTTAGCGCCGCCGCTCGTGACGTGCGCGCCACAGTTGCAGATAGTGACCGATCTGCGCCGATTCGATGCGCTGGTAGGAGCTCGTAGGCAGCGACGTTAAGAACTTCTTTCCGTAGCCCTTCGTCACCAGGCGCGGGTCGGCCAGAATCAGCACGCCGCAATCGGTCGACGAGCGGATAAGGCGGCCGGCCGCCTGCTTAACCTCGAGCACCGCCTCGGGCAGCGAATAGCGCGCCCAAGCGCGGTCTTCGCGCAGGTTGCGCTCGCACGAGAGCGGGTCCGTGGGGCTCGAGAACGGCAGCTTGGGAATGATGACGCAACGCAGCGTCTCGCCGCTGGCGTCAAACCCCTCCCAGAAGGCCTTAAGCGCAAAAAGCGACGAGGTCGGCTCGTTGATAAACCGGTCGCGCAGGCGACGAGGAGATGAGTTGCGCTGCTGGCAGTTGAGCTCCAGACCCGCACGGGCCATCTTGGGCTCAACGCGGGCGTATAGGTCCTCCATGTCGCGCCGATTGGTGAACAGTGTGAGCACCGATCCGCCCATGGCAAGATGGGCGTCGACCAGCACGCGCTCGAGCGCCGTAAGATAGCTCTCGCGATCGCGCGGATCGGGGATATCGCCCGCAACGACTACAGCCATGTTCGAATCGAAGTCGTAGCTCGAGTCCAAGTGCAGCGATGAGGATGTCGAAGCACCGATGCGATCGAGGCCGACCGCGTGGTTAAAGTGTTCAAAGCTTTTGGACACCGTCATGGTCGCCGAGGCAAAGATAGCCGTGTGAACCTCGGGCAGCCACTCGGTTGCCAAGGCCTCACCAATGTCGATGCGCTCTGCGGTCATCGACTCTCCGCCGGCACGCAACCTGCGATTGACCTGCAGCGAATACACGTAGTGTTCATCGGCGCCATCAATGATGAGTTTGAGGTTCTCGGCCAGCTCGTGCAGGCGGCGCGAGATATCACCCAGGTCAACAACAACCTCGGGCTTGTCGGCGGCGACGGCTTGCACCAGCGCGTCGACGCTCTTGTCAGCTTGTTCCAATGCGTCGATGGCAGTGTAGGCCGACGGTAAGAAATCATGCCAGTCGTCAGATTCGCGCAGCTCGGGGCCAATCCATAGATTGGCATTGTCATAACCCCCACGCGCACGGCGGCCGAGCTCGCGAACGCCATCGAACACGTCGGCGATTGCCATGCTCGCACGCGCAACCGTCGACGTCGCCTTGGCAGTAAGGCCCAGATAGAGCGTAGAGCCCTCGGAGGTTGCCAAATCACGGGAAACCTGGCTTAGCGCGCCGGTGCTCGAGCCACCCAGGCGCTCAAACAGAACGTGTGATTCGTCCGCCGACACCACGCGCGCCCACTGGCGGCGCGCCTCGCGCTCGATGGAATGGGCCTCGTCGATTACCCAATGACGAATCGGAGGTAAAATCCTGCCCTCGGCCGCGACATTGCGGAACAGCAGGGAATGGTTGGTGACCACCACATCGGCATGCGCCGCACGACGGCGAGCGCCGTGGACCAAACATTTATCAGGGAAAAACGGGCAGAGGCGACGAGCACACTCGCGCGAGGCCGTCGTAAAGTCGGGACGGTTGACGCTGCGCCACCGAATGCCGAGCGAGTCGAGGTCGCCATCGGCTGATTGGCAGACGTACGCCATAATGACCGCGACCG
Organism: uncultured Collinsella sp.; assembly: GCA_937926755.1. GTDB lineage: Bacteria > Actinomycetota > Coriobacteriia > Coriobacteriales > Coriobacteriaceae > Collinsella. The sequence goes on along the minus strand of CALBBA010000043.1, from coordinate 20,079 downwards.
CCGTGAGCGTGTCCGCCGGATCGCGCTTGGTGGTAATCTCGACCTGGCCGCGGCTCATGCGCTCAAGCTTGCGCAGGCACGGATAGTGGTCATACCCCTTGAGAGCGCAAAATGACAGACCACCGTCCAGTTGCTCGGCAAGTTTTGGCAGCTCATGGTACATGAGCTGGTCGGCGAGATTGTTCGATTTGGTCGCAATACCAACCGTGATGTTGTTACGGCGTGCTGCCTCGGCAAAAGTCACCAGATAGGCCATCGATTTGCCGACGCCTGTGCCCGCCTCAATTACACGATGAGTGCCCGTGACCAGCGCATCGCGGACCTCGAGCGCCATCGCGATCTGCTCATCACGCGGCTCGTAGGTGGGATACATGCGATTGACCAGGCCACCTGGCGCATAGTCCGCCTCAATCTCCTCACGACTCGGCATCTTGAGAACCGGCAGTTCATCGGCGTCCGCCCGATCGTCGGCGCGATCGGCCTTGAGAACGTCAGCACGAGCGGCGCTGAGAGAGAAGATAGAACCAGGGTTCTGCCCTGCCAAGAATGAGAAGATAGGACGATAGGACCAAGGCACGTCCGGATGCATGTCGGCTAGGCGCGCCATGAGGCCCTGGGGCAAGTCGGTGAGCGCCACGAGCAACACGCGCCATACGCCACACAGGGCGTCGACATCGGCATTGGCACGGTGTGATACCGAATCGCAGCCAAACAGATCGGCCATAAAAGACAGCTTGTGCGAGGCCAGGCGCGGAAGCGCGATGCGCGACAGCGCCAGCGAATCGATCCAAATATCGCTCACGTTAACGCCGCCTTTGACCGACTCGATAAACGAGCGGTCGAACGTGGCGTTGTGTGCGATCACCGGGCAGCCACCGACAAAATCGGCGAGAGCGGCGACGGCCTCAACCGCCGACGGGGCATCTGCCACATCGGCATTTGTAATGCTCGTGAGCTCGGTAATCTCGGCGGGAATCAGCTGCTTGGGATGCACGAAGGTATCGAAGCGGTCGACGATCTCGCGGCCCGAAAGACGGGCCGCCGAGATCTCGATCAGCTCGTTGTCCTGCACCGAAAGACCCGTGGTCTCGGTATCGAGGACAATCACATCTTCCTCGATAAGGCCGAAGGACTGCGTTTTGGCGCGGTCGGCAAGCGTGGCATAGGAGTCGATGACAAACTGCGGCGTTCCTGACGAAACCGCGTCCTCGATTAGCATGCAATGCCCGCTCGACGAAGGCCCATACGGATCAGGCTGTCACAGACCTGCGGGAACGTCATGTCGTCGGTGTGGCGGATCTCATCCGGATACAGCGACGTATCGGTCATGCCGGGAATGGTATTGGTCTCGAGGATAACGGGGCCGTCCTCGCTCACAATAAAGTCGCTGCGCGAGATACCCAGGCAACCGAGGGCCTTGTGAGCGGCACAGGCAAGTTCCTGAGCGCGAGCGTAATTCTCGGGTGAAATCTGCGCCGGAATGCGATGGATATCCGTAGGGTCGACATACTTCACGTCCAGATCGTAGAACTCGCAGTCCTCGGGCTTACGAATCTCGACAATCGGCAGGGCGCGCACGTCATCTTCGCCGTATACGCCGACGGTGATCTCGGTACCCTCGATGCACTTCTCGACCAGCACTTTGTCGCCATACTCAAACGCCTTGGCGATTGCCGCGGGCAGCTCGGAGGGCTCATGGACCAGGGAAATGCCATAGCTGGAACCGTTGACGGCCGGCTTCACAAAGCAGCGCTCGCCACAAACCTCGACGATATGATCGATATCGACTTCATCGCCCACCTCGAGCGCAAGGCCGGGGGCAATGGGAATGCCCGCCTTGGCGTATAGGAGCTTAGAGACCTCCTTGTCGGCACCGCAGGCGCTGGCAAGCACGCCCGAGGCCGTGTAGGGGATACCCAGGGTCTCCATGGCACCCTGCATGGCGCCATCCTCACCGCCGGCGCCGTGCATGGCGATAAATGCCACACCGAATCCGCCGGTCGCCATGGTTACCATAAAGTCATCAGCGGCCGTGTCAAGCAGCTCCACCGAGGTGTAGCCGGCTTCCTTCAGTGCCACCACAACGTTCTTTCCCGAATCGAGCGAGATCTCGCGCTCGGCGGAATGACCGCCCGCCAAGACCGCTACGTGCATGTTCTCTAGGCTTTTACCCGGCATGGGCAGACTCCTCCTCTATAATTTCTGCAGCTGATACCATATTGTAGCGATACCCTCTACGTTTCCCCAAAATCGAAAGGCTTCCATGAATCCCAGGACTAAATCTCAGGACATTCGCGACTTGAGCCAAAACGATATTCGCGAGCTCGTGGCCGAACTTGGCCAGCCCGCCTTCCGAGCGAAGCAGCTCATCGAATGGGTCTTTGAGAAGAACGTTTGTTCGTTTGACGATATGACCAACCTTCCCAAGGCTTTCCGCGAGCAGCTTAAAGAGGCTTTTGCCTTTGATACGCCGACTGAACTCACCAAGCAGGTTTCCAAAGATGGCTCGCGCAAGTATCTGCTCGAGTACCACGATGGCATTTCCGTCGAGACTGTCGGCATGCCCCGTCGTAACAAGCTTTCCGTCTGCGTTTCCACCCAGGCAGGCTGCGGCATGGGCTGCGCCTTTTGCGCTACCGGTCTCAACGGCCTCAAGCGCTCTCTGACCGCTCAAGAGATCGTCGACCAGGTGCTTCATGTATCCAACGACTTTGGCGAGCGTGCCACAAGCGTTGTCTTCATGGGCCAGGGCGAGCCGTTTGCCAACTACGACGAGGTTCTCAAGGCACTGCGTATCCTCAACGACCCCGATGGCATCGGTATCGGCGCTCGTCACCTCACCGTCTCTACCAGCGGCGTTATTCCCGGTATTCGCAAATTTGCCGATATCCCCGAGCAGTTCACGCTTGCCGTTTCCCTGCATTCCGCCATCCAGTCGACGCGCAATAAGCTCATGCCCGGTGTTAAGAAGTACACGCTGCTTCGCCTTCACGAAGCGCTTCAGCTCTACACCGAGAAGACTGGCCGCCGCCCGACCTATGAGTATGCCATGATCGAAGGCGTCAACGATACGAATCCCGAGATGCAGGCGCTCTGCGACTTCTGCGAGGGAACGCTGTGCCACGTTAACCTGATTCAACTTAACGACATCGAGGGCAGCCCGCTCAAGCCGTCGCCGATTCATAAGGTTGAGGATCTTCAGCGTCGTCTTGAGTCCCGTGGCATCGAGACCACGATTCGTAACTCCCGTGGTAACGATATTGACGCCGCTTGCGGACAGCTGAAGCAGCGCTTCAAAGTTCAGAAGAACGCATAGGGGAGTCGCATCCCAAAACGTTTCATGTGAAACATCGAACGACCCCGGTTACAGAATATGCAACCGGGGTCGTTTCATTTATTGACCTTAATTTTGAATCAGCTGCTACCTGTCCCATTTTTACGACCAAAATAAGGGGTCCTTGTCTCATGAATCAGACAAGGACCCCTCAAAATATGCTGAGTAATTGTTAGGTACCTAATAGCCTACATCTTCCCATTGGTTGCTGACCCAACCTTGATTAATCTTGGGATTCTTCGTTACCTGAGCAGTACGCATGGCAACATCTTCTGTCATAACATCCATTTTCTTTTTGGAAGTATCGACGATATCTTGCGCGCTACGAAGCAAACGACCTCGAAGTTCATCGTCTGTCGCGATCCTATAGCCAGCAAAGGCACCAGCCGCGACAGTCGTCACCAATGCAATCGCTGTTAAAATCTTATTCCTCATCTTGGCCTCCTTGATCAAACTGAATCATTTCGCCAAGAATACGAGAGAGCTCTTCCTCGTCTTTAAACTCAATCTCAATCTTATTCTTTCCACGCGAACTCTTCACACGCACGTTGGTATTAAAAACCTGACGAAGCACGCGGGCAGCCTTTTTAAAAGACTGAGGCGTTGCAGGCCTCGGCGTCTTAGGTGTCTCTCCGGCAGAAAACAACGGAGCAAGATTTTCTGTCGCTCTTACGGAAAGGCCCTCTGTAACAACTTTCTCTGCAAGTCGAATACGCGCGTCCTCATAGGGAACTGCAAGAATCGCACGTGCATGACCAGCAGTAAGTTTGCCCTCAAAAATCATCTGCTGAACTAATTCGGGGAGATCGAGAAGGCGCAGCGAGTTTGTAATTGCAGAGCGTGACTTGCTTACTGCCTTCGACAATGCCTCCTGGGTCATCCCGCTGGCATCAATGAGTTGGCGATAGCCCTTAGCCTCTTCGACGGGATTCAGATCAGAACGCTGAAGGTTTTCGATAAGAGCAAGAGCCAGCATCTCTTCATCATTTACCTCTTTAATGATGACTGGCAATTCTTCAAGGCCAGCAAGCTTTGACGCCTGGTAACGACGCTCACCAGCGATGATCTCATAGCCGTTTCCATGCTTGCGAACCAAAAGCGGCTGCAAAACGCCATGTTCTTGGATTGACTCGCTCAACTCGCGAAGTTCAGTTTCGTTAAAGTGAATTCGCGGCTGATTAGGGTTGGGAACGATATCCTCAATAGGTAGTTTTGTTTCAGATGCGGCATTTGAAGCCGATGCAGCCGAACCGCCGGTCTCATACTCGGCCTCTGAGACCAAAGCATTGAGTCCACGTCCCAATCCGCCACGTTTCTTTACACTAGGCACGCTTGATCACCTCTTTTGCAAGGTTCATATATGCTTTTGCACCCTTATTTTGAGGTGCATAGGTAATTACCGGTTCTCCAAAAGACGGAGCTTCGGAGATTTTAACCGTACGGGGGATTAGCGTCTTAAACGCCTTATCACCAAAGTACGATTGAACCTCCTCAACAACCTGATTCGATAGTGAAGTACGCGAGTCATACATGGTCATAAGCACACCATAGGTGTCTAAGCCCTTGTTCAGCCGTGATTTGACCATCTTCATTGACTCAAGCAGCTTCGTAACGCCCTCGAGTGCGTAATATTCGCACTGGATCGGAATCAAAACGCTGTCTGCTGCAGTCAAAGCGTTGATAGTAAGCAGGCCGAGCGAAGGGGGACAGTCAATGAAAATAAAGTCAAACTCGTCCTGAATCGGCTCAAGCAAATCTTTGAGGCGGGTTTCACGAGCAATTGCGCTTACGAGCTCAATTTCCGCGCCTGCAAGTTGAATTGTAGCCGGAATAACGAATACCTTTTTACAATTTGTATCAAGAACAAGCGATTCTGCCGGCACATCATTCAACAATGCATCATAGATGCAGTGATCAAGGTCTTCTTTTTCAATTCCGAATCCACTGGTGCTGTTTCCCTGCGGATCAAAATCGACAATCAGTGTCTTACGACCCTGCTCACCCAGTGCTGCTGCAAGGTTTACAGCCGTCGTTGACTTACCGACGCCGCCTTTTTGATTGATGATTGCAATGATACGCGTGTCTTTTGCGCTCTTAGAACGCTTAACGTCGCGAAATCCCACGGTCCCTCCTGGTGTGTATTAAAGCTGTCAAACGGAGGATGTTTCACGTGAAACATTCCGAATCGATATCAACCGCCATGTTTCACGTGAAACACTGCAAGTTGTTAGTATCCATTATGTTTCACGTGAAACATCTAGGCAAGCGGATTCGTCTTTGCCACGCCATTTGCACGAGGCAATGAGACAGATGCTGGATGACTCTTCTTAAGAACAATGAACTCCCTGTGACCCAAGCCTTCAGGCAAATCAATTGCGTCATTCAGAAGCAAAGTGAAGCCGCAAATCTTAGCTGCTGACATGCCGGAAGCAAGCTCCTCATCCGAAGGATTGCCCTTGGTTATAACAAATAGCCCTCCATCCTTCAGATACGGAGCCGCATACTCAACAAGAATCGGTAGAGGGGCCAGTGCGCGGGCGGTTACAACAGAGAACTGCTTCTTATGGCTTCGAGCATATTCTTCAAGACGATCATGAACCGCATGAGCATGTTTCAATCCAAGAGCATGGACAAAGGAATTAACCGCATCAACCTTCTTGCCAACAGAGTCAATATAAGTAGCTTTACGATGCGTGGTTATGGTTAATGGAATACCAGGGAAGCCCGCACCTGTTCCCATATCGAGCAAAGCTCCCTCAGGAGCCTTGTTGATATAGGGGAGCAAAACAAGTGAGTCGAGGATATGAAGTACTGCAGCATCTTCTACGTTAAGAATACGGGTAAGATTGGTTGTCTTATTTGTTTCCAGAACCAAATCCAAATGCTGAATACATTTCCTCAGCTCAACATCAGTTACGCTCAAGGAATACTCTTTGCAATAGGAAGTTAGACGACTCAACATCTCGTCAGCCTGCTGATCAGTAAGTACTAACAACGAAAGCTCCTTTCTGACAAAAATCAGTGTATCGAGAACTTTTGACAAAAAAAGGGGACGTGGAAACCACGTCCCCTTAGCATAAGCTCGAGAAGATTATCGAGCAACAATCACCACATGGCGATCAGGGTCAGAACCCTCAGAATGAGTATCGACTGCATCGTTGCCACGAAGTGCAATGTGAACCAGTCGGCGCTCGTAGGCATTCATGGGTGGAAGCGAAACACTCTTATGAGTGCGGATGGCACGCTCGGCAGCAGACTGAGCCATGGAGGCGACCTTATCCTGACGGCGACTCTTGTATCCCTCGACGTCCACTACAACCGGATACCTAAAGCCAAGCTTGCGGCTCACCAGCAAAGAGAACATAACCTGAAGAGCATCAAGAGTGCGACCATGACGGCCAATGAGAACAGCAAGGTCGGGAGCCGTTACATCCAAAATCAGCTCACCCTCGTCGCCCTCATACTCATCGATAGGAGAGTTGGCGGCATCGAAGTGCGAAAGGATGGAACGCAGGATGGAAATCGCAACATCGGCAATGGTGTCGAGCTCCTCATCGGTCAGCTCTTCACCAGCCTTGTAGCGCTGTGCAATCTCGGGATAATCGCCCGCGACCTGCGGGGCAACCTCCTCAAGCATATCCTCGATGATCTCTTCAGACATAACGTACTCCAAAAGTTAGGTACCTAAATAAGATTGATATCCCACTACTTCTTCTTGTGCGGGCGCGGCTTCTTCTCGCGACGAGTGACCTCAACCTGCAGCGGAGCGTTCTTAAGACGCTCCTCCTCATCGGCCTTCGCCTTGTCGATGACCTTCTGCGTCACAAAAATCTGCTGGATAACCTGCCAAGCAGACGAGACGTCGTAGTACAGCAGAACACCAACGGGAAGGCTCCAGCCCATCCAAAGCATCATGACCGTCATGACAACGGCCATCATACGCATGCTCTGAGCCTGCTGGCCGGTCTGGTTGCGCGACATATAGAGCTGCGGAATCAGGGTCAGGACGGCAAACAGGATCAGGCAAACCAGCGCAGGCAGTGCAACCATAAAGCCATCGCCAAAGGAAGCACTCGGCGTGGTGGTCAGGTCGGGCAGGATGTTGAAGAACGAGAACGTGCCGTCGTTAAAGTACTGCGGCAGGTTGCGCAGCAATGTAAACAGGGCGAACAGGATAGGCATCTGAATCAGCAGCGGCAGACAGCCAGCCATGGGGTTGAACTTGTTCTCGCTGTAGAACTTCTGCATCTCCTCGGCCTGACGCTGGGGATCGTCGGCATAGCGCTCCTGGATCTCGAGCATCTTGGGCTGCAGCACCTGCATGCGAGCCGTCGACTTGGTCGACTTGAGCATGAGCGGCGTCAGCAGCAGACGGATGATGACCACCAGGATGATGATGGACAGGCCCCAGTCGACCGCAAAGGTCTGGATGAGCTTGAGCAGCTCGAAAAGGATGTTAACGATCCAATCCCACATGTAAGTTTTCCTCCGATAGCGAGTGCCCGCTAGGGCACAGGGTCATAACCGCCGACGTGCAGGGGATTGCAACGAGCGATGCGCCTCACGGCAAGCCAGCAGCCTCTCAAAACACCGTGCTTCTCAATCGCCTGGATGGCGTATTGCGAGCACGTTGGGTAATAAATGCAGGCGTCAGGCAATAAGGGCGAAACAACCTGTTGATATATGCGAATAGGAGCGATGGCAACACGTCGCAAAACGTGATTGCTCATCGCTCCTCCCCGGCAACGCCGGCGCGTTTCATAAGCGAACGCAATGCATTGTCCATCTCCTGCGGCGAGGAAACCCTCGTCTTGGGAGTTGCGAACAAGATGATGTCATAACCCGCAACGGGAAATCCACAGCTGCGGGCGGCCTCGCGCATCACACGCTTAGAACGGTTGCGCACGACAGCACAACCGAGCCGTTTAGCACCAACGAAGGCGACCCTTCCGGAGTCGCCTTCGCCAACCGATTCACATATGGTCATTCGAATCAGAGGGTGATTGAAACGACGCCCCTGACTGAACACATGCTCGAAATCTTGCCGAGACTTAATAGTCTTCATGCGAGATGTGTGTATCGCTGCTAGACAGTGAGACGCTTGCGGCCCTTGGCGCGACGACGGGCGAGCACGGCACGACCACCCTTAGTGGCCATACGGGCACGGAAGCCATGGGTCTTGGCACGCTTACGCTTATTAGGCTGATACGTACGCTTCATCTTAAGTTCCTCCTGCTGCATTTCGAGTGTCCGCGGGGCGCGGACGCAGATATAGACACGTGAGCTTGAAGATTGTAGGGAAATCAATATTCAAATGTCAAGAAATCAAAGGTAAAAGGTTGCGTAGTTCACACGGTTCCCCCATAAGCACAACCGAAATTTACGCCTCATGGCAACTTTTCACGATATTTCATCGAGTTTTCAACAGGTCATGTTGGCAATGTTGAGAACTTTTCGCCCGTTTTCCAAAGTTTTCAACAGGTTTTGAAAAGTTGTCGAAAGATGAGAAACATTGCACGGTGAGCTACTATTTGTTCGAAACCTTTTGAAAGATTGCGAGCGGCATGTCTGACGACTTTTACACCATGGTCGATTCCGGAGACCCGGCACCCGACAACGAGCACATCACCGGCGTGGGCGAAGAGCGTGCAGAAGGCGAGCAGACGACCACGCAGGCGCCAAAAGCCATGTACGCCGCGCGCATCGCCGTCTATGACGACATGCTGTCGACACCGCGTGTGATTGTCATTGATCCGCAAGATGTCCGCACGTATTTGGAAGAGACGACCAACACCGTCTACCAGTGCATGAAAGAACAAGGTGGCCATATCTCGCTCATGGTCATCCGCGAGATTGTCGAAAACTTTATCCACGCGCACTTTGCCGAGCCCATCATCTCGATCCTGGACGGCGGAGACACCATCCGCTTTGCTGATCAAGGACCCGGCATCGACGACAAGGAACGCGCTTTCGACTTTGGCGTTACCAGCGCAAACAGCAAGATGAAGCGCTATATCCGTGGAACCGGGGCAGGGTTTCCCATGGTGCAGGAGTATTTGGAAAACGCCGGCGGTGCCGTATCCATCGAGGACAACATGGGCAACGGCACCGTGGTTACGGTAAGCCTGAACCCTAAACGCGTGCAGGAAATCGAGCGTGCCGGCGGACGCGGTGCTGCCGTGCGGCCAGAGACGGAGCAGCCCACATATCCCCTGCCGGGAGCTTTTGCGCAGCAGCCCATGGCAACGCAGCAGATGCAGTCCCCCGTGGGGCAGATGCAGCAGCCCGGAATGCTTCCTACACAAGAGCCCCAGGCGGCATCGACATCGATGCCGCCAAGCATGCCAGAGGCCATGCCGCTGGCGGATCAGGATGCAGCAGCAATGCAGCAGGCGACGGGGGCACCGGGTGGCCAGCAAATGGGCTATCAGCCGTACCATCAGGGATATCCATATCAGCAGATACCACCACTGGGGTATGGCCAGCAGTTCCCGCAGCAGTACCAGCAGGGATATCAGCAGCCGTACCAGCAGATGCCACAGCAGCAGTACAACCCCTGGGCCCAGCAGATGCCTCCGCAGCCTTACCAACAGTGGCCTCAAAGTTTTCAACAGCAAATGCCGCCGATGCAGAGTTCTCAACAACCAGCAGCTCAAATGATGTATCCTAATGCAGCAAATCAGTATGCGCAGCCACAACCGGACGTGTTCGTAAGCGATCGCGGCAACGCCGCGCTGGGCTATCTGGCACAAAATCAAGCGTGCGGTGCAACCGATCTTGCGAGGGCGTTTGGAAACTCGGCCCCCACTTGGTCACGCACGCTCAATGACTTGGCGCAGGCCGGCTTGGTCATCAAGCATGGCCAGAAATACCATCTGACCGAACTCGGCGCCGCTCGCGTGCGAGCTCAGAGCTAAAGAACGGGAGAGACAGTGGACGAGGAAGCAAGCATCATCCTGGGGGATGCCATCGCCTTTTGTCAGCGCGACGGCCAAGATGCACGCCTCATCAACATGCTGGGGCAATCGCGCGCCATAAGCCTGACCGAAGATACGCTCACGATCGAGGCCCCCTCGCGCTTTGCCATCGCGCAGCTCAAAAAGCATCAGCCGACTATTGAGGCCTATCTGGAAGAAATCGCCTTTGCGCCGATTGCGCTCGACATCGTGGCACCGCAAGGCGCCGCGACGGAATCCGCTGCCGCGACGGCGCCCGCCACGGCTCCCGCTGCTTCCCCGGCGGTGCCGGCCTCCGCAGGCGACGTGCCGACAATCGAGCACCAGCACAGCGATGTTTCCCGTGAAACCATGGCGCCGTTGCCGACCGCGGTAGCGACGTCAACGAACGCACCCGTCACGCACATGCCCATCGCTCACGACGCAGCGGCGGGCGCGGATTCGGGCATTGCAATCAAGAACACGCTCTCGGCCGACGATTTTCGTCGCATGATGAACCAGATGAAGGGCGGAGCGCCGACTAAATCCACGCAAGCTGCGACCCCCGCTTCACCCATGCCAGCACCGACCGTGCCGGCCGAGCAGAATACGGATGGAGCCCCGCTCGCCGCGAACTCAAAATTTACCTTTGAGAACTTTGTCTACGGCCCCGAGAACAGCCATGCCTATCGCTCGGCACTCAAGTTTGCCGCCCTCGCGGACGAGCGCGGCACATGCACATCACTGTTTATCTACGGCAAATCGGGCCTGGGCAAGACGCACCTGCTGCTTGCCATCAAAAACGAGCTCGCCGAGAAGTCGCCCGAGATCAAGGTCAAGTATGCCAACTCCCAGGCATATCTGGACGACCTGATGACCGAGTTCGACCGCCAAAAGAAGAGCAACGCCCCCATCATGCAGGCGTACCACGGCGTGGACGTGCTCATCATCGATGACATCCAAAACATCATCGGCAAGCGCGCGAGCGTGGACTACTTTTTCCAGCTCATGGACGAGTTCATCCGCAACAACAAGAAGGTCGTCATCGCGGCAGACCGCGCCCCCAAGGACCTGAGCATGGACGAGCGCCTGACCAGCCGCTTCAACGCCGGCATGCTCTGCCTGGTCGCAGAGCCCAGCTACGAGATGAAATACAAGATCTTGCAGCGCTATTACGAGAACACCATCGTCGCCGCTCCCGAGGCAGGCGACGACTCACTGTTGGCGGCCTACGGGGGCGACGGCGGGCACCTGACCGATGAGCACTTTAAGCACATGGCAGAGGTGTCGGGCACCAACATCCGCGAACTCGAGAGCTTCTGCGAGCGCTGCGCCGGCGAGGCGGGCGACCGCGAGCGCGAGGGCGGGGAGCTCACCTTTGACGATATCGACGCCATCGCCAGCCAGTACTTCGACACATCGGCCAAAAAGATCAACGTGCAAACGGTTCAGTCCGTCATCGAAGAGCAGTACGGCGTGACGCACGAGGAGCTCATCGGCCCGCGTCGCAACGCCAATATCGCCAAAGCACGCCATATCGCTATCTACCTGGCCATCGAAATGTGCGAGATGACGACCACGGCGGTAGGCGCCGAATTTGGCAACCGCAACCACTCGACCGTCAGCACGAGTTACAAAAAGGTCCAGAAGATGATCCAGGAAGACCGCACCGTCACCGAAGACCTCAAGTCGCTGCGCGATAAAATTACACTACGCTCGTAGGGAAATAGAGACACCTGTTGAAAACTTGTCGAAACCACGGGCATAAGGTGTCTAAAACCCAATCCGCGGTGATGAAAAGTTTTGCGCAGGTTTTGAACGTGGAAAACCACCCCTGTTGCACACAGGTTGCTGTCGATTCTCTTTCTGGGTCTGACCTGCGTCTTTGTGAGTAATCAACAGTTTCGTCAGTGCTATTACTATTATTAAGATATTTATATCTATAGAAAGGTATTAAAAGATGAAGTTCACCGTCAGCCAGAGCTCGCTTACACAAGCCATCGGCGTCGTTATGAAGGGTGTCGCTTCGGCATCCACCCTTCCCATCCTGTCGGGCGTGCTCGTCAAGGCGCAAGACGGCATCTTGGAATTCCAGACCTCTAACTACACCATCTCGATCCGTCATCGCATCGCGGCGCATGTCGAAGAAGAGGGCGAGATGGTTATCCCCTGTAAGATGCTCTCCAATATCACCAAGACTCTCCCCGATGCCCCGGTCACCTTTGAGCTGTCCGAGCGCCAGGTGCTGATCAGTTGCGAGAAGAGCTCGTTCCGCCTGAACACGCTCGATGCCAATGACTTCCCTGAGTTTCCGGCCTATGCCATCGAGAGTGCCGTGGAGCTGCCGACCGATATCTTGTCCGAGATGGTCGGCCGCGTGTGGCGCGTCACCTCGACCGACAAGGCTCGCCCCATCCTGGGCGGCGTGCACATGAAGGTCGAGAACAACACCGTGCGCCTGGTGGCGACCGATTCCTTCCGCTTGGCCGTGTGCGATACGCAGGTCGAGACCTCGACCCTCGAGGGCTCCTTTGAGCTCAACGTTCCGGCTGACGCCTTTAACGACGCACTGAACATCATGGCCAGCCAGGCGACCATCATGATCGGGGCTACCGACACCCAGGTCGTCTTTGAGGCCGGCAACACCACCTACGTGTCGCGTCGTATCGAGGGCGTGTACCCCAACTACAAGCAGCTCATCCCCGATTCGTGCGTGACGAGCGTCAAGATTGACGTCGCCGCCTTTAACGCCGCCCTCAAGCGCGTGGCCGTTATCGCGAGCGCCAACCCCGCCGTCAAGTTCGAGATCGATGTCGAGAACGGGCAGATGGGCCTGTCCTCCATTTCCAATGACCAGGACCTTGCGCAGGAGACGATCGATGTCGAGGCCGAGGGCGAGTCGGGCACCATCGCCTTCAACTACCACTACATCTTCGGCTGCCTCAATGCCCTGTCCAAGGAGAAGGAGATCACGCTGGAGCTCAAGAGCTACTCGCAGGCGGGCATCTTCAAGTCCTACGACAAGATCAACTACCTGTACCTGGTCATGCCGGTCCGCATCTAGCGCTGCGCCATGACCATGTTCGCCCGCGATCTTTCCGTCGCGCACTACCGCAGCTTCGATAGCTATCGTCTTGCCCTGGACGAGGGCGTGACGATACTTGCGGGACCAAACGCGGCGGGAAAGACCAATCTCATAGAGGCGCTGCAGCTGCTGACGAGCGGCGCCTCGTTTAGGCATCCGACCGCAGCCGAGCTCGTCCATGACGGCGTGGGCTCGTGCAAGGTCGAGCTGAGGCTCGAGGGCGACGGCCGCGTGCTTGATATGGGATTGAGCGCGGAGGACGGTAAGCGCTCGTTTAGCCGCAACGGCAAGAGATGCTCTGCCGCCGGTGTACGCGGGGTTCTGCCGAGCGTGCTGTTTTGCCCTGACCATCTGGACATGGTTAAGCGAGGCGCCAGTGTGCGCCGCGCCGCCCTCGATGACTTTGGCATGCAACTGAGCGCACGCTATGCCGATCTTGCGAGCACCTATGGGCGCTGCGTGACCCAGCGTAACGCCTTGCTCAAGGAGACCTGGTGCTGCCGTGAGATGCTCGGCGCGTGGAACGATTCGATTGCCCGCGCGGGCGCGGCTCTGCTCGTGCACCGGTTGGCCCTGCTCGACCGGCTGGCGGGCCATGTACACACTGCCTACGGGCAAGTGGCGTCCGGCGAGGCTGCCAACGTGACCTATACGTCCACACTGGGGGATTTGCCCCAGGTCGAGGATCGCGAAGAGCTGAAGGGCTGGGCGTACGAGCGCATGCTGGCCGCCCTTGATGAGCACGCCGACGAGGAAATTCGCCGCGGCGTGACGTTGGTGGGACCGCATCGCGACGAGATTGAATTTACCGTGGCGGGTCGCTCCGCCCGTTCATTTGCCAGCCAAGGACAGCAGCGAACGTTGGTACTGTCCTGGAAGGTGGCCGAGGTGGCCGTGGCTCGCGATGTTCTGGGTACTGCTCCGCTGTTGCTTCTGGACGACGTGATGAGCGAGCTCGACGGCGAGCGCCGCGGTGCTTTTCTGCGGCTGATCGGCGATGATATCCAAACGGTCATAACCACGACCAACCTGGGATACTTTACCGATGACCTGCTTGATCGAGCCAAGGTGGTGAGCATGGGTGAGACGTGCTAATTACGAGCGCGAGAGCGAAACGGTCGCCTTCAGTGGGTTTTTAAACGCAGAGCGCCAGCGCATCCTGGCGGCTGCAACACCTGAGCGCCGCGCGCAGATGGAGGCTGCCGAGGAGTCGCGCGCGGTCTATCGCGCGTGGAACGCGGTGTGCTCGGGCACGCGCGAGGGGCGGCATGTGACGGGCCTGCGCTACCTGCCCGAGTCCAATGAGCTGCTGGTATATCTCGATTCGCCCTCGTGGACGCAGGAAATGACGCTGTTGCGCGAGATCATCCGCGCGCGCATGGAGCGCGTCGGTGCGCATGTGGATGGCCTGGTGTTCAAAACCACCGCGCCCGGTCACACGCCGCCCGCTGCCAAAGAGCGTCTGCGTCCTGCCGTGGCCGAGCGCCCGCCGGCTCCGCATGCTGACCTAAGTGAGGCCGAGCGCACCGAGATTGAGCGCCAAGTGGCGCCCATCGAAGACCAAAAACTGCGCGAGGCCCTCGAGAACGCCATGAGAGCCAGTGCCGAGTGGGCCAAGGGCGTGCAAAGCAAAAAAGAGCCTTAAATCGCATCTGGTGGCCTTGTAGAGCCAAATACCCTCGTTCCCGAGGGTATTTTTTTACGATAAACTAGTAAGGCTGTACACATTTTCTTGACTGAAGGAGGACGTGTGGCAAACGAAAACGATTACGATGGCGGCGAGATTAAGATTCTCGAAGGTCTCGAGGCCGTTCGTAAGCGCCCGGGCATGTATATCGGCTCGACGAGCGCCAGCGGTCTGCATCACCTGGTGTGGGAGATCGTTGACAACTCCGTCGACGAGGCCATGGCCGGTTTCTGCACCGAGATCCAGGTGACGGTCCACGCCGACAACTCCATCACGGTCGTCGACAACGGGCGCGGCATCCCCGTCGACGAGCACCCTGTTAAAAAGATCCCGACGCTCGAGGTCGTCATGACGATCTTGCACGCCGGCGGTAAGTTCGATAACTCGGCCTATAAGGTCTCGGGCGGCCTGCACGGCGTGGGCATCTCCGTCGTCAACGCACTGTCCAAGCGCGTGGTCGTTCAGGTTCGTCGCGATGGCAACACCTACGAGATGGAGTTCTCGCGCGGCAAGACCGTCAAGAAGATGGAGGTCGTGGGCACCTCGGATTCGACGGGCACCACCGTCACCTTCTGGCCCGACGATGAGATCTTCGAGACCTGCATCTACGATTTCGATACGCTGCACAACCGTCTGCAGGAGACGGCGTTCCTCAATAAGAACCTCAAAATCGTGCTGACCGACGAGCGCGAAGCGACTCCCCACGTGGAGGAGTTTTGCTACGAGGGCGGCATCATCGACTTCGTCAGGTTCCTCAACGAGGGCAAGGACGTCCCCGAGGCCTTTAAGGAGCCCATCTACATCGAGGGCAAATCGGACCCGGACGCGCCTGTGGCCAAGATGGGAGAGGTCGAGGTTTCCCTGCAGTGGAATAGCGGCTACGGCGAGAACGTCATGTCGTTTGCCAACGACATCTACACCCCCGAAGGCGGCATGCACCTTGAGGGCTTCCGCACCGCGCTCACCCGCGTGATCAACGATTACGCGCGCAAGCAGAACCTGCTCAAGGAAAAAGACGCCAACCTGACCGGCGACGATGTGCGCGAGGGCCTTTCGGCCGTTATCTCGGTCAAGCTGCCCGATCCGCAGTTTGAGGGCCAGACCAAGGCAAAGCTCGGCAGCTCCTATATGCGAGCGCTCACGCTCAAGATTGTGACCGACGGCCTTGTCGATTACCTCGAGGAGCATCCCAAGCCCGCTCGCGAGATCGTCAAGAAGGCGCAACAGGCCTGCAAGGCGCGCAATGCCGCCCGCAAGGCGCGCGAGGCGACCCGCCGCAAGAGCCTGCTCGAGACGGCGTCCCTGCCCGGTAAGCTCGCTGACTGCTCGGTGCGCGATGCCGAGCTGACCGAGCTCTTCATCGTAGAGGGCGACTCGGCAGGCGGTTCGGCCAAGGACGGCCGTCGCCGAGACATCCAGGCGATTCTGCCCCTGCGCGGCAAGATTTTGAACGTCGAACGCGTTGGTGACCATCGCGCGTTCTCGAGTGACACCATTCAGTCGCTGATTACCGCGATCGGCTGCGGCGTCACGACGAGTGCCGGCGACGGCGGCGACTTCGATATCACCAAGGCGCGCTACCACAAGATCATCATCATGACCGATGCAGACGTCGACGGTGCGCATATCCGCATCCTGCTGCTGACGTTCTTCTACAAGTACATGCGTCCGCTGATCGATGCCGGCTACGTCTATGTTGCCTGCCCGCCCATCTTTGGCATTAAGGTGCGCAACAAGATCCACTACGTGTATCCCAACGGCCGCCAGCCCGAAGACGAGATCCTGCGCGACACCATCCAGAGTCTGGGCCTGAACCCCGACGATAACGACGAGGACGGCAAGGCCAAGGACGGCAAGATTACCAAGAAGCGCAAGGGCTATACCGTCCAGCGCTACAAGGGTCTGGGCGAGATGGACCCCAAGCAGCTTGCCTCGACGACGATGGACCCCAAGACCCGCATCCTGCAGCGTGTGTCGATCGAAGACGCCGTGGTGGCGGACCGCGCCGTGCGCGAGCTGATGGGTTCCGAGGTCGGCTATCGCCGCGAATACATTGAAAAACACGCACATGATGCACGATTCCTTGATGCTTAAGAGGAGGTAACGTGGCAGACGATATCAACAACAATGAGGGTATGGACGAGGCCGGCGATGCCGGTATGCCCGACGATCTGAAGCGCCTGCTTGCCCGTGCTGAGCAGGGCGAGGACGGCGACCCGGACGCCTATAACCCCGATGCCGATGATGACGAGGAAGAGGACGACGACGGCGAGCTCGAGGAGAGCTTTGGCGAAGTCGACCGTGGCGCCTCGGCCGGCGAGGATATCAACGGCGGCCAGCTCCAGATTTCGGAGTTCGGTCGCGAGATGAAGCAGTCGTTTATCGAGTATTCGATGTCGGTCATCACGGCGCGCGCCCTGCCGGACGTGCGCGACGGCTTAAAGCCGGTGCACCGCCGCATCCTATACGCGATGAACGAGAGCGGCATCTACCCCAACCGCCCGCACAAGAAGTCGGCGTGGACGGTCGGCGAAGTTATCGGTAAGTACCACCCGCACGGTGACTCTGCGGTCTACGAGGCCATGGTCCGCTTGGCGCAGTGGTTCTCCATGCGCACGCCGCTCATCGACGGTCACGGCAACTTCGGCAACATCGACGGCGACGGCGCGGCAGCCATGCGTTACACCGAGAGCCGCCTGGCAAAGCCCGCCATGGAGCTGCTGCGTGACCTGCAGAAGGATACCGTCGACTGGCAGCCCAACTACGACGAATCGCTCGCCGAGCCCGTGGCACTGCCTGCACGTTTCCCCAACCTGCTGGTCAACGGCAGCCAGGGCATCGCCGTCGGCATGGCCACCAACATCGCCCCGCATAACCTCGCCGAGGCGATCGAGGCCACCTGCTACCTGATCGACAACCCCGACGCCACCGTCGACGAGCTCATGCAGATCATGCCCGGTCCGGACTTCCCCACCGGCGCCATCATCATGGGCAGCGCCGGCATTAAGCAGAGCTACGAGACCGGCCGCGGCTCCATTACCGTGCGCGCCAAGGCTCACGTGGAGTCCACCAAGACCGGTCGCAGCCGCCTGGTCTTTACCGAGATTCCCTATATGGTCAACAAAGGCACCCTGCAGGAGAAGATCGCCCAGCTCGTCAACGACAAGCGCATCGAGGGCATCTCGGATATGCGCGATGAGTCCAACCAGAAGGGTATCCGTCTGGTCATCGAGCTCAAGAAGGGCGTCATTCCGCAGGTCGTGCTCAACAACCTGTATAAGTACACCTCGCTGCAGACGACCTTCGGCGCCAACAACCTGGCACTCGTCAACGGCGTTCCCAAATGCCTGAGCCTGCGCGAGATGCTGCAGCACTACATCGACCACCAGGTCGACGTAGTCACCCGCCGCACCCGCTTCGACCTTAAGAAGGCCCAGGCCCGCGCTCATATCCTTGAGGGCTACCTGATGGCCCTTGACCATATCGACGAGGTCATCAGCATCATCCGCTCCTCGCAGACCGACTCCGAGGCCAGCAGCCGCCTGATCGAGCGCTTTGGCTTTACGCCCGAGCAGACCACGGCCATCCTCGAGATGAAGCTGCGCCGCCTGACCGGCCTGGAGCGCGACAAGATCCAGGAAGAGCTGGACGGCCTGCGCCGCGCCATCGCCTACTACGAGGACCTGCTGGCGCATGAGGAGAAGATCCTGGGCGTCATCAAGGAGGAGATGCGCGAGATCTCCAAGAAGTTTGGCGACAAGCGCCGCACCGAGATCAGCCAGGTTGAGAAGGACCTGGATGTCGAGGACCTCATCGCCGACGAGGACATGGTCGTGACCATCACCCACACCGGCTACGTTAAGCGCATCCCGGTGGCTGCCTACCGCGCCCAAAAGCGCGGCGGCAAGGGCGTGTCGGGCGTCAACCTCAAAGAGGACGATGTCATCGATGAGATGTTCATCGCGTCCACGCACGAGTACGTGCTGTTCTTCTCGAGCAAGGGTAAGGTCTATCGCCTGAAGGTGCACGAGCTGCCGGTAGGTACGCGCCAGGCACGCGGTACCGCGATCGTCAACCTGCTGCCCTTCGAGGAGGGCGAGAAGATCGCGAGCGTCATCAGCTGCCGCGAGTTCCCGGCCGACGAGTACCTGATGTTTGCCACCAAGAGCGGTATGGTCAAGAAGACCGTGATGAGCGCATATGACCGCAGCCGTCGCGACGGCCTAATCGCTATCAACCTGCGCGACGACGACGCGCTGTTGAACGTGCGCCGCGTGCGCGAGGGCGACAAGATTATCCTGGCCACCACCGCGGGCAAGGCGATCATGTTCTCCGAGGAGCAGGTGCGCGCCACCGGCCGCGATACCAGCGGCGTTCGCGGTATCGGTATGAAGGACGGCGTGAGCGTTCTGGGCATGGAAGTCACTAACGGCAACGGTGATCTGTTCGTCATCACCGAGCGCGGCTACGGCAAGCGCACGCCGGTTGCGGACTACCCGGAGCAGAATCGCGGCGGCCAGGGCGTCTACACCATCCAAATGACCGAGCGTAAGGGTAACCTCGCGGCCATGAAGACGGTGGGCCCGCAGCACGAGCTGTTCATCGTGACGGAGGGCGCGACGGTCATTCGCGTCAAGACCGACGAGATCAGCCAGACCGGCCGCGCCACCCAGGGCGTCAAGATGATGACCGTCGACGACAACGATCGCATCTGCGCCGTAGCCCGCATGACGGCCGCCAAAGAGAAGCCCGAGGGCGAAGCCACAGAAAACGTCTCTGCTTCCGAAGAAACCCCTGTCGATCTAGGCGACGGCAACGACATGCCAGAAGATCTCCTCGACGAGTAAGAGGCCCTAGCTGGTAGAAAATATCAGACACCATATATCGGCGGTCGGCGCACTGCGCGCCGACCGTTTTTTGAAAATCTTTGAACCCCACGTCGGTCCCGGCTGCCCGGCGGCATGCGAAGTCGATCGAGAGTTCCGCACGAGCCGGAGAGGACCTAATGTGCTCTCCGTGCGAGCCGGACTGTCTGAGG
>CALBBA010000042.1 GCA_937926755.1 uncultured Collinsella sp. | reverse complement strand
GACCCATCGAAACACATCTCCACCGTTCCTTCAACTGGGAAAACGGCGCCCCCGGGGCCCGGATGGGGCCTCGGGGGCGTTCGGCTAGCTGCGGGAACGGCCTGTCCGCCTAATGTGTTCGGCTGAGATCGGAAATCAACCCGCGTGTCGGCGCGGAGCTGATTCAGTTGAGATTGCCTGAACATTCCGCCCCTCTTTACGCCCTCGGGTATACTCAAAAGCTACTGATTCGATTTGATGCCCAGCAACAGCAGAGGGGATAGTATATGTGCGGTTTTGTCGGTTTTGTCGGTGGGACGGATAACCAATCCGAGGTGCTCACCAAGATGATGGACCGCATCGTCCATCGCGGTCCCGACATGGGCGGTCAGTTTATCGACGGCCGCGTTGCCCTCGGCTTCCGCCGCTTGTCGATCCTCGACCTGACCGAGGCCGGCGCTCAGCCCATGGCCAATGAGGACGGCAGCGTCGTCATTGTCTTCAACGGTGAGATCTACAACTTCCAAGAACTCCGTTCCGAGCTCGAAGCCAAGGGCTACAAGTTCCATTGCGGCGCCGACACCGAGAGCCTCCTGCACGGCTACGAGGAGTGGGGCGAGGCTGTCCTCGATCGCCTGCGCGGTATGTACGCCTTCGTCATCTGGGACAAAAAGAAGAACAAGCTTTTTGGCGCCCGTGACATCTTTGGCATCAAGCCGCTTTACTACTATCCCATGGCCGATGCGGGCGACGGCGCTCCGGGCGTGCTCTTTGGTTCCGAGATCAAGAGCTTCCTGGACTACCCGCACTTCCACAAGGCGGTCAACAAAAAGGCTCTGCGTCCGTACATGACGCTGCAGTATTCGGCAACCGAGGAGACCTTCTTCGAGGGTGTCTACAAGCTGCCGCCGGCGCACTACTTTACCGTCGATATCCCGACCGGCAAGATGAACATCGAGCGTTACTGGGATTGCGATTACTCTGCCGTCGAGAAGCCGTTCGAAGAGTATGTCGATGAGCTGGACGAGGTCGTGCACGAGAGCGTCGAGGCCCATCGCATCGCCGACGTCAAGGTCGCGTCGTTCCTCTCCGGTGGCGTCGACTCCAGCTACATCGCCGCTTGCCTCATGCCCGACAAGACCTTCTCGGTGGGCTTTGACTACAAGAACTTCAACGAGACCAACTACGCCAAGGAGCTTTCCGATAAGCTCGGCGTCGAAAACGTTCGCAAGATGATTACCGCCGACGAGTTCTTCGGTGCGCTCGAGGACATCCAGTATCACATGGACGAGCCGCAGTCCAACCTGTCTTCCGTGCCGCTGTGGTTCTTGGCCGAGATGGCCCGCAAGGACGTTACCGTCGTGCTTTCGGGCGAAGGCGCCGACGAACTCTTTGGCGGCTACGCCTACTACGAGGATACGGTCCCGGTGCGCAAGTACAAAAAGATGGTGCCGCTGCCCATCCGTCGCGCGCTCGGTAACCTGGCGCTGCATATGCCGTACTTCAAGGGACATAACTTCCTGGTCAAGGGTGCCGAGATCCCCGAGAAGTCGTTCCTGGGACAGGCTCTGGTATGGCCGGAGCGCGAGGTCGACGGCGTGCTCAAGCCCGAGTACAACACCGGCGATGGCGCCTTTGAGCTCGCTGCACCCATCTACGCACGCGTGAAGGGTCAGCCCGAACTGGTCAAGAAGCAGTACCTGGACATGAACATGTGGCTCCCGGGCGACATTCTGCTCAAGGCCGACAAGATGTGCATGGCGCACTCGCTGGAGCTGCGCGTGCCCTTCCTGGACCGCAAAGTCATGGAGTTCGCCGAGCACATTCCCGATCGCTACCGCATCAACGAGAACGGCAACAAGCAGGTACTCCGCCACGCTGCCAACAAGTCGCTGCCCGATGAGTGGGCCACCCGTCCCAAGGTGGGCTTCCCGGTGCCGATTGTCTACTGGCTGCGCGAGCAAAAGTGGTACGACTATGTCAAGGAGTACTTCACCGCGCCGTGGGCAAGCGAGTTCTTCGATACCGACGAGCTCATGCACCTGCTCGATCTGCACTTTGCGGGCAAGGGCGATTTCCAGCGCAAGATCTATACGCCGCTCGTGTTCCTGGTGTGGTACAAGCGCTTCTTTATCGACGAGGACCAGCCCGCTGTTCAGGCTGCCTAGCCTCGGCTTACGAACGCCTGCGCGTAACGGCTCCTCCGGGAGCCGTTTTTGCGTGGGTGCGTTTCAGTTACTATAAAAACCGTCCCTGCCAAATGGCTGAGAAAGGTGAAAGATGCACCATTCGGATTCCGCGACCGTGACCACGGTCGATACGCTTGCCAAGCTTCTCGACGTGTGCGGCGAGCTGCGCGCATCAGAGCAGGTTGACGAGCGTGCCCTGACCGGCTGCTCGTTTGATTCGCGCGTGGTCTCGGCAGGTGACGTATTCTTTTGCAAAGGTGCTGCCTTTAAGCCCGCGTTTTTGAGCATGGCGCTCGATGCGGGCGCCGTCGCATTTGTGTGCGAGGAGTCGCTGGTCGAGTCTCTGGAGCCGCTGGCGAAGGAGAGCGGTGCTGCGATGCTGGTTGTTGATAGTGTTCGCACGGCCATGGCCCTGTTGCCGCCGGAGGTCTACGACCGTCCCGACCACGACGTTAAGATCGTGGGGATCACCGGTACCAAGGGAAAGACCACGGCCGCTTTTATGCTCCAGTCCATCATCAAGGCGGCGGGCGAGTCCTGCGGCATGATCGGCTCGGTGAGTACCGACGATGGCATCGAGTGCTATGAGAGCACCAATACTACGCCCGAGGCCCCCGAGGTCTGGCGCCATATCGCCAACTGCCGCACGTCCGGTCGCCAGTCCATGGTCATGGAGGTCTCGAGCCAGGCGCTCAAGTATCAACGCGTCGAGAATCTGCCGTTTGACGTGGCGTGTTTCCTCAACATCGGCCGCGACCACATCTCGCCGATCGAGCACCCCACGTTTGAGGATTATTTTGAGAGCAAGCTCAGGATCTTTGATCAGGCTAAGACTGCCGTAGTGAATCTGGGCACTGATGAAGTCGAACGCGTGCTGGAGGCAGCGTCGACGGCCGATCGCTTGGTGACCGTTGGGGTCGAGCATCCCGAGGCGAGCCTGTGGGCAAGCGACGTACGCATGGTCGGCTTTAGCATCGAGTTCAACTTGCATGGCCTGTGTGCCGACGAGTCCGAGGCGGGGGAGAAGATCCTGCTGGGTATCGCGGGAGACTTTAACGTGGAGAACGCGCTGGTCGCTATCGCCGCCGCGCGCGAGATCGGCATCGGTATCGAGGCCATCAAGAAGGGCCTCTCCAAACTGCGTGTGCCGGGCCGTATGGAGGTCGTGGAGTCGAAGGACGGCCGCGTGATCTGCGTCGTTGACTATGCGCATAACCAGCTTTCGTTCCGTTCGCTTTTCTCGTCGGTCAAGCGCGCGTTTCCCGCTAGTCCAGTCATTGCGGTGTTTGGCGCTGCCGGCGGCAAGGCGCAGGAGCGCCGCGAGCAGCTTCCGCGCGAGGCCGCACCATATTCCGACCTGATGATCTTTACGAACGAGGATCCAGCTCACGAGGACCCGATGAAGGTCTGTCGCGAGCTTGCCGAGCATGTTCCCGACGATACGCCGAACAAGATCATCCTCGATCGCGAAGCCGCTGTGCATGCGGCGTTCAAGGCGGCGCGCGAGGAGTACATCAACCCCGATGCTCCCACCATTGTCTTGCTGCTGGCAAAGGGTGACGAGGAGCTCATGCACGTGGGTGACGAGTTCGTGCCCATCGAGAGCGACCTTTCGTTGGCCAATCGCCTGATCGATGTTACCCAGTTTGACTAATGAACTATGATGGCGGCGGCGCCCTGAGTGCGCTGTCGCCATAAGCGTGTTCCCTCAATCAAAACATGCCGTCCAAGTCCAAACCCTTCTACGTAAACGGAGTAACCATGTCCCACAATACCCTGCCGACCGTCGTTGAGCTTTCGGGCGAGATGCGCGAGCGCTTGGCCAAGGTCAAGTACGTCTTTACCGACCTGGATGCCACGATGCTCGCACCCGGCTCGTGCGTGCTACGCGACAACGACGGCAACCCCTCGACCAAACTCGTCGAGGCCGTCGTGGCGCTCGCTCGCGCTGGTATTCAGGTGGTTCCCACCTCGGGCCGCAACCGTACCATGATCCACGAGGACGCGCGCGTGCTCGGTCTCAACTCCTACATCGGCGAGATGGGCGGCCTGGTCATGTACGACCTCAAAGCCAACGATTGGGAGTATCTGACCGGTGACATGCCTTACGACCCCGCCTGTGGCTTTACTCCGCACCAGGTGATCGAGCAGACCGGCGTGTGCGAGAAGATCCTTGCCCGCTGGCCGCACAAGATCGAGTACCACAACGACATGTCGACCGGCTACAAATACCGTGAGGTCACCGTCGGCATGCGCGGCGATGTGCCCGACGATGAGGTCCAGGCCATCCTGGACGAGGCCGGCTGCGGCCTGGTGTGGGCCTGTAACGGTCACCTGACGCATCTGTCCAAGCCGACGACGCTCGAGCTCGATCGCGTCGAGGACGGTCGCGCATTCAACATCAACCCCGCGGGCCTCAACAAAGGCGTCGCCATTGCGCGCGTCTGCGAGCACCTAGGGATTGAGCGCGAGGAGACGTTGGCGCTCGGCGATTCCGAGTCCGACTTTTACATGGCCGATCACGTGGGCATGTTCTGCCTGGTCGAGAATGGCCTGACGAGCGCCGGCGCGCCCGAGTTCCTGGCTGCTTGCGAGAACGCTTTCGTTACGCGCGGCAAAATTGTCGACGGTTGGGCGGCGACGGCAGAGCTGCTGGTCGCGGCGCGTTCGTAGCGCGGCGCCGCCGCACTTGGACATGTCTTTTCGAGAGAGACTGGTGAGGTAATGTCCGATATCGAGAATCCGGCAGGCGACACGCGCCCGATTGGCGTGTTCGATTCTGGTTTGGGCGGTCTGACGGTTGCGCGCGCCATCGCGACGGCGCTGCCGCACGAGTCCGTCTACTACTTTGGCGACACCAAGCGCTGCCCCTACGGCACGCGCACCGAGGATGAGGTGCGCTCGTTTGCGTTGCAGGCGGGTCGTTGGCTTTCGAAGCACGACGTCAAGATTATGGTCATCGCCTGCAACACGGCGACCGCTGCGGCCTTGCGTCTGGCCCAGCAGGTGCTCGACGTTCCCGTGATCGGCGTGATCGCGCCGGGTGCCCGTGCGGCAATCAACAGCACCCGCTCGCGTCGTGTGGGCGTGCTCGCCACCAACCTCACCATTCGCTCGGGCGCCTACACGCGCGCCATTCAGGATCTAGATGCCGGCGTCGATGTATACGGCTGTCCTGCCTCGAGCTTTGTCGAGGTTGTCGAACACGAGCTCGCCTCGGGTGCGCATCTGCAAGAGCAGTGGCTTGAGAACGAGGACATCTTCGATACGCCTGCCGTGCGTGCGCTGGTGGGTGCCACGGTTGAGCCGCTGCGCGACCACGGTATCGATACCGTGGTGCTCGGCTGTACGCATTTTCCGCTGTTGGTGGGACCTATCCGCCATGCGCTGGGGCCTGGGGTGCGCGTCGTGAGTTCCGCCGAGGAGACCACGCGTGAGCTGACCGATATCCTCACGCGCCGCGAGCAGCTGGCGGGCGACGCCGCCGAGCCGCAGCATCGTTTTGCCACGACGGCCGATAACATTGCCGAGTTTGCGGTGGCGGGCAGCTTTATCTTTGGTCAGCCGCTCAAGAGCATCGAACACATCGATATCGATGAGCTGAAATAGATGTAAGGCAGCCGCCAAAGCCTTCGCCACATCTTTTGCCGAAAGGATATTTCTATGGAGTACATGCAGGTCAACCGCGCCAACGGTCGCGCCGCCAACGAGTTGCGCCCCGTTAAGCTCACCCGTGGCGTCATGAAGCACGCCCACGGCTCGTGTTTGGCCGAGTTCGGCGACACGCGCGTGCTGTGCGCCGCCACTATCGAGGAGGGCGTGCCGGGCTGGCGAAAGGGAGCTAAGGCCGGCTGGGTGACCGCGGAATACGCCATGCTGCCGGCGTCGACCGGCAAGCGCTGCAAGCGCGAGCACGCCAACCGCAAGGGTCGCTCCATGGAGATCGAGCGCCTCATTGGCCGCAGCCTGCGTACCGTCGTCAACATGAAGGCGCTCGGCGAGTACACCGTCACCGTCGACTGCGATGTGATTCAGGCCGATGGCGGCACGCGTACAGCGAGCATCACCGGCGCCTGGGTGGCGCTGCACGACGCCCTCGCCATGTGGGTCGAGGCGGGCAAGATCGATCGCATCCCGCTTACCGGCCAGGTGGCTGCCATCTCCATGGGCGTTGTCGACGGCAATACGCTGCTTGACCTCGATTATTCCGAGGACAGCCATGCCGAGGTCGACATGAACCTCGTCGCCACCGACACCGGTGAGATGATCGAGCTCCAGGGTACCGGCGAGCAGGCGCCCTTCGACCGCAAGCGCCTCAACGCCCTGCTCGACCTGGGCGACAAGGGTATCGCCGAGCTCATCGAGCTTCAGCGCCAAGCCCTCGCCTAACCTGCCAAAAAGGGACAGGTTTATTTTGGTAGGTTTTATCTGCGGAGACGTCTAGGCACAAGACAGCCGTTGATTGAGAGGGGAGAGGCGGAGGCCCTCGTCGCCCTCGGCGCGGCATTGCTATAGAGACAAGGAGACCACTCATGGCACTTGAGAAGATCGACATCGACACCCTCGACCCGGCGGCGACCATCGTCGTGGCAACGGGCAACGCCCATAAGCTCACCGAGATCGAGGCCATTTTGGGCAAGGTTATGCCCGAGGTGCGCTTTGTGGCACTCGGCCAGCTGGGCGATTTTGAGGATCCCGAGGAAAACGGCACGACGTTTTTGGAGAACGCCATCATCAAGGCGCAGGCTGCCGTCGAAGAGACGGGGCTCATGGCCATCGCCGACGATTCTGGCTTGGTCGTCGACGCGCTTGACGGCGAGCCGGGCGTGTATAGCGCGCGCTATGCGGGCGTGCACGGAGACGATGCCGCCAACAACGCCAAGCTTCTCGTGAATCTGGAGGGCGTGGCCGACGAGGACCGCACTGCGCGCTTTATGAGCGTCGTCGCGCTCATCGACACGGACGGTTTGGTCACCTATGGCGAGGGCGCCTGCGAGGGCGTTATCGCGCACGAGGGCCGCGGCGATCACGGCTTTGGCTATGACCCGCTGTTCCTGCCGGTCGACACGCCGGGCAAGACCATGGCCGAGCTGACGGCGGACGAGAAGAACGCCATCAGCCATCGTTTCCACGCGCTCGAGCATCTGTCCGCCAAGCTGACGGGCGAGGAGTAGGCCGTGCGTGCGGTGGTGCAGCGCGTACTCAACGCCGGCGTGACGGTCGACGGCGAGTGCGTGGGCCGCATTGGACGCGGCTACCTGGTGCTGCTGGGTGTGGGCCATGGCGATACGCGTGCCGAGGCCGACAAGCTGTGGAGCAAGCTCCGCGGGCTGCGTATCAACGAGGACGAGAACGGCAAGACCAACTTGGCGCTTGCCGATGTCGACGGCGAGGTGCTCGTGGTGTCGCAGTTCACGCTGTTCGCCGACTGCCGCCACGGTCGCCGCCCATCGTTTACGGATGCCGGCGCCCCCGATGTCGCCAACGAGCTCTACGAGTACTTCCTGACGCTTGTGCACGAGGACGTTGAGCATGTGGCGCACGGTATCTTTGGCGCCGACATGAAGGTCGACCTCATCAACGACGGCCCATTCACCATCGTCCTCGATACCGACAACCTTTAGGTTACGCGGTTTTACTAAACCGCGTAACAACTGGTCATGCGAGGTTGTCGTCTGGTACGTATTTGGGACGGGGCTGATTTAGCTACTTGCGTATGGCGGCAGCAGGGTGCTATAGTATTAGAGTTTTGTCTATCTTAGGGGTATTATCCCCTTTTTGAATTGCACCTTCTGGAGGCCCTGTTCATGGAAGAGATGGAAGTCAATCACGTCGACGACATCCACGAGAAGCTGACCGATATGGTGGGCGATCGCGTCAAGGTTAAGGCCAACATGGGCCGCACCCGCGTTGTCGAGCGCATGGGCACCATCAAGAGCGTCCACCCCGCCGTCTTTATCGTCGAGGTTGACGAGCGCCGCGGCCGCAAGTCGCGTCAGTCCTACCAGTATATCGATGTCCTCACCGGGCAGGTCGAGCTGTTCGACCCCGAGAGCGGTGAGCACATTTTTACCCCGCTCGGCAATCAGCTCGAGGAGCACTAACGGTGACCGATCGGTCCCTGACTCTTTCCGCGCCGGCAAAGATTAACCTCTACTTGGGGGTTCATACCGAGCGCGATGACCGCGGCTACCACAGGGTCGATTCCCTGATGGCAGCCGTCGGTCTTTCCGATACCGTGACGGTCACGCCGGCACAGGCGCTGGCCGTTCAGACGGTTCCGGCATCAGATTTTCCCATGCAAAAGAATACGGCGTATCGGGCTGCGGTTGCTATGGCCGAGCATTATGGTCGCGAGGCAAACATCTGCGTGACGATTGAGAAGCGCATTCCATTGTGCGCCGGCTTGGGCGGCCCCTCGACGGATGCGGCCGCGGTCATTGTCGCCTTGGCGGAGCTCTGGGGAATTGATCGCACCGACCCCGCGCTCGACGACATCGCGCGCGGCATTGGTGCTGACGTCCCGTTCTTTTTGCATGCGAGCCCTGCGTTCTACGTAGGTGGAGGAGACGTGCTGGCAACTGAGTACCCCGCGCTGCCCGCAACGCCCGTCGTGTTGGTCAAGCCGCGCGAGGCGAGCGTTTCGACAATTGAGGCCTATCGACGTTTTGACGAGGCCCCGGTGCCTGCGGACAAGCCCGGCGCGATAGCTTCTGCCTTGCGTGCTGGTGATGCCGAGACGGCATATGCACTCATCCATAACAACCTGGGTGTCATTTCCGCACAGATGGAGCCGCAGATTCAAACGGTTCTCGATTGGCTGCGTAAACAGGACGGCACCGTTGCTGTAGATGTGTGCGGATCGGGTGCCTGCTCGTTTGCCATTTGCGACACCGCCGACATGGCCGAAAGGCTTGCCGACGCTGCCCAGCAAAACGGCTGGTGGTCCTGCGCGACTGAGCTTATTCCCAACACGGTTCAAATCGACGCGCCAAAGAAATAAAAATTTCTCTAGCACGCGGCGAAAATCTTTGTTACTATAGTCGAGCTAACGGGTTGTGGCTCAGTTTGGTAGAGCACTGCGTTCGGGACGCAGGGGTCGCTGGTTCAAATCCAGTCAACCCGACCAGAGCATGAGGAGGGACCGCTTCTTGCGGTCCCTTTTTTTAGCTAGTGTTGTGATACCGCGATACCCGCGGTATACTCATTCGAGCTTGTCTCGCTGTATTGTGGAGGTCTACATGTTTGGACTGAGGGCTCCTGAGCTCATCATTATTCTCGTCGTTGTCCTGATTATCTTCGGGCCCAAGAACCTGCCGAAGCTCGGCAAGTCCCTCGGCTCTACCGTCAAGAATATCCGCGAGGGTATGGAGGGCGACGATAAGGCCGAGACCAAGCAGGCCGAGGAGGTCGTGGTCGAGCAGTCCGAGGAGGACAAGGAGATCGCTGAGCTCGAGGCCAAGCTCGCTGCTGCCAAGAAGAAGCAGGCAGAGGACAGCGACGCGGACGCAGAGTAGTCCCATCCCTTTGGGGTGAGCACCTGACCGGCTTGCCCGCAGGCTAGCCGGTCTTTTTCGTTTTGTTGACAGTTGATTGTTTGATCAGAGTTGGGGAGATATCCGTATGGACGCAAGCCAGATCGTACTGACCGCTGAGGGCCGCCAGAAGCTCGTCGAGGAGCTCGCTTGGCGTGAGGGCGATTACGCCAAGGAGATCGTCGAGGACATCAAGGAAGCCCGCGCGTTCGGCGACCTTTCGGAGAACTCCGAGTACGACGCCGCTAAGGACAAGCAGGCCCAGAACGCCGCTCGTATTGCCGAGATCCAGGCCATCCTCGCCAACGCTCAGGTTGCTGCCACCACGGGCGACCTGACCGTCTCCATCGGTTCCACCGTTTCGCTGATTGATCCCAACGGCGAGGTCATGGAAGTCACGCTCGTCGGTACCACCGAGACCAACTCGCTCGAGCACAAGATTTCCAACGAGTCTCCGGTCGGTCACGCCATCATCGGTCACGGCGAGGGCGACTCCGTCGAGGTCGTTACGCCTTCCGGCAAGACTCGCGTCTACACCATCGCCAAGATCGCACGCTAGACCACGGTCCCGCGTAAAGGTATGTTTTCGCTCCCTGGGACCGAATCCTGGGGAGCGTTTTAGTTTGAGGAGCTAACTTATGGCAGAGAACCAGAACGCCGCAGTTCAGGCATCGACGCTCAACGCCGAGCGCGCCACCCGCCTGGCCAAGCGCGCCGCCCTGTTCGAGGCGGGCCAGAACCCCTATCCCGAGCACTCTGAGCTTGAGGACTACGTCGCCGATATCGAGACTAAGTACGCCGAGCTTGCCGATGGCGAGGACACCGAGGACGTCGTGAAGATCGCCGGCCGCGTGGTCGCCAAGCGCGGCCAGGGCAAGATAATGTTCATCGTCGTGCGCGATGCGACTGCCGAGATTCAGCTGTTCTGCCGCATCAACGACATGGACGAGGCTGCCTGGAATACGCTCAAGGCCCTCGACCTGGGCGACATCCTGGGCGTGACCGGCGTGGTCGTGCGCACCCAGCGCGGCCAGCTTTCCGTTGCCCCTAAGAGCGCGACCCTGCTTTCCAAGGCCGTTCGTCCACTGCCCGAGAAGTTCCACGGTCTTTCCGACAAGGAGACCCGCTATCGCCAGCGCTATGTCGACCTGATCGCCAACGACGACGTTCGCGAGACCTTCCGTAAGCGTTCGCAGATTCTCTCTACCTTCCGTCGCTTTATGGAGTCCGACGGTTACATGGAGGTCGAGACCCCCATCCTGCAGACCATCCAGGGCGGCGCTACCGCCAAGCCGTTCATTACCCACTTCAACGCGCTCGATCAGGAGTGCTACCTGCGTATTGCCACCGAGCTCCATCTCAAGCGCTGCATCGTCGGTGGTTTTGAGCGCGTGTTCGAGATCGGCCGCATCTTCCGTAACGAGGGCATGGACCTTACCCACAACCCCGAGTTCACCACGATGGAGGCCTACCGTGCCTTCTCAGACCTCGAGGGCATGAAGGCGCTCGCCCAGGGTGTCATTAAGGCGGCTAACAAGGCCATCGGCAACCCCGAGGTCATCGAGTACCAGGGCCAGACCATCGACCTTTCTGGTGAGTGGGCCAGCCGTCCCATGACCGACATCGTCTCCGGCGTGCTCGGCAAGCAGGTCACCATCGACACGCCGGTCGAGGAGCTTGCTGCCGCCGCGCGCGAGAAGGGCCTGGAGATCAAGCCCGAGTGGACTGCCGGCAAGATCATCGCCGAGATTTACGATGAGCTGGGCGAGGACACCATCGTCAACCCGACCTTCGTGTGCGATTACCCCATCGAGGTCAGCCCGCTCGCTAAGCGTTTTGAGGACGACCCGCGTTTGACTCACCGCTTTGAGCTGGTCATCGCCGGCCACGAGTACGCCAACGCATTCTCCGAGCTCAACGACCCGGTCGACCAGGCTGAGCGCTTTGCTGCCCAGATGGCCGAGAAGGCCGGCGGCGACGATGAGGCTATGGAGTATGACGAGGACTACGTGCGCGCCCTCGAGTACGGTATGCCTCCCGCGGGCGGCATTGGCATTGGTATCGACCGCGTGGTCATGCTGCTTACTAACCAGGCTTCTATCCGCGACGTCCTGCTGTTCCCGCACATGAAGCCCGAGAAGGGTTTCCAGTCCGGTGCCGCTGCCGCCAAGGCTGCAGAGGCCGGCAGCGCCGCGAGCCCATTCGTTAAGTCGCTTAAGCCCACGCTCGATTACTCCAAGATCGCCGTTGAGCCGCTGTTTGAGGAGTTCGTCGACTTTGATACCTTCTCCAAGAGCGATTTCCGCGCTGTGAAGGTCAAGGCATGCGAGGCCGTCAAGAAGTCCAAGAAGCTGCTGAACTTTACGCTCGACGACGGCACCGGCACCGACCGCACCATCCTCTCCGGCATTCATGATTACTATGAGCCCGAGGACCTGGTCGGCAAGACCTTGCTCGCCATCACCAACCTGCCTCCGCGCAAGATGATGGGCATCCCCAGCTGCGGCATGCTCATCAGTGCCATCCACGAGGAGGATGGTGAGGAGCGCCTCAACCTGATCCAGCTCGACGCCTCCATCCCCGCCGGCGCAAAGATGTACTAGGGGGTTACGGCGTTTTGCCAAACGCCGTAACCAGTTGACGCTGCAAGCCCGCCAGAGCGGCAATCTGCCTTTCAACTTCGGCGGCATGACCAGAAGGTCAATGCCGCCTCGTTTCAAGGCACCTTGCTCGCTCTGGCGGGCTTTCGCTGTCGTTGCCAAAACATCGACGTTGGGGGTAGTCGTTGGGGACGTTCTTGAATGACTAGTCGTTTAAGAACGTCCCCAACGACTAGGTCAAAAGGCTCCGAGTGCGGCGTGCTCACGCCCGTCGTGGTGTGCCCGAAGGGGGATGGCTGCTACGAGCTCGATCATTTGCGAGTAGAAGACGAACCAGCCGTTGCAGATCCAATATGGATCTCGCCAACCTCGGCAAGCTGCTCGATGAGTGGAAGCCCTGTCGGGTCGTCCATTTCAACACCACCCAGAATGATGGTGTCATCGCGCAGGTCGATCTGCGTGTGGAACACAGCGAGGTTAAAGCCGGAGGCCACAAATCCGATAGCAGCCAGGACGAGCCCCGTGGCAACAAGCCCACCCGCTACGGCAAGGTAAATCTTTTTTACGCTGGACATGTTTGCACTCCTTCCTATGCCGTGAGCGGCGCCGCTTCAGCGCCCATGCGGCTCTTATTGCCTCGATCTTTCCAGAAGGGCGAAACGGCTTTCTTCGCCCAAAGGGCAGAGAGGCGCGCGATCTGCTTGGACGCCGTCCAGGCGCCTGCTCCCGTGAGGAGCGCCACACCGATGGAAGCGAATCCCATTCCCATCGAGGCCAAAACGTACGGAACATGCCCGATAATGATGCCGTCCACGGCGAACAGGAGCCCTACCAGGCCCGCGCCCCCGAATGCCGCGGCCACGATCCACACGCAGAGCGCAAGAACCCAAATACAGATGTAGACTGCAGCGGCAACGGCGACGAACGCGAGCAGCAGCGGAATCCATACCGGAGAGCCCACGATGGCGAGCGCCCATAGAAGTGCCGTGCTCTTGCGCTTGGTCCTCGCGATCGCGCGCGGCACGGCGGGCCGTTCGTCGAGCGGTTCCTCGGCGCCCTCCCCGGGCGTG
>CALBBA010000041.1 GCA_937926755.1 uncultured Collinsella sp. | reverse complement strand
CCGCTTTTTTGCCCCAAATGACGGACGATTCACGAACGCCCGGCTGCGTGGGACGGCTCAGCCAGTCCAGGAGGTTTTTGAGGACGCCGGGATAGCTGTGATTATATTCAGGCGTAAAGAACCAGAGGCCATCGGCTTCGGCCACTTCTTTACGGACACGTGCCACTGCTTCAGGAGCCGGGAACTCAATATCCTGGTTCATCTGGGGCAGATCCTCATAGGAAAGGATGGAGACATCCGCCTTTTTTTCAAGCATTTTCTGGGCCATCAGGGCTGCTTGTCGATTAAAGGCTTTTTCCCTCATGGATCCTACAATGAGCAGTACTTTCTTCATGCTTATCGACTCCTTTCGATATCACTCATCCTCCGCTTCTTGGGAAAGGAAGCGGCGAACTTCATCAGTAAAGCGCCCTAGGACGGGCGACAAGAGCGGACCCTTTTTCCACACGAGATACGAACGGTTCTCGATCGGTGGGTCAAGGGGTTTCATCAAGAGGCCTTCCGGCACATAGGGAAAGTCTAATCCCAGGGCAATGCCGAGGCCCTGCTCCACCATCACGCATTTATTGAAAAGGGACAGGTTCATACGGTTCATCGAGGTACATCGGTTCCCATAGGCACCCAGCCAATTGTCGATCAGGTTTTGCACCGATTTTCGTTCCGCCGTGATCAGTCGTTCCTGGGAAAGGTCCTTAGGGGTAAGGGCCTCTTTTTGGGCAAGGGGATGGGCTTTAGGAAGCAGCGCTGTCCAGCGGTCCTTTTTGGGCAGTTCAAGAAACTGGTAGCGTGTAATGTCCACCGGTTCAATAAGGACGCCAAAGTCAAGGAGGCCCTGGTCCAAACGGCAGATGACATCGTCAGCAATGGCCGTATAAACGGAAAAGACGACATCTGGATAACGGGCCTGCAGGGATCTCATGACACGGGACAGGAAGACCATATTCACGGTCTCACCAATCCCGAGGGAAATTTCCCCAGCAATGATTTCCTCTTTCTGCTTCATTTCCGCTTCCGTTCGGTCAGCCAGTTCCACCAGGTCCTGGGCTCGCTGTTTAAGGCGCATACCCGATGCGGTCAGGAAAATATGATGTCCATTGCGGATAAACAATGTCGTTCCCAGTTCCTGTTCGAGTTGGTGAATCTGCCGCGAAAGGGTAGGCTGCGTCAAATGCAGTACAGAAGCGGCTTTTGTCATGTTCTCCTCACGGGCAATGGCAAGAAAATAGCGCAGGACCCTGAGTTCCATGAGCACATCACCTCCATCAACAGAATACGTCCACAACCTAACAATAACGGAGTTCTTTTTCCGTTTGAATACTCACATTGTAGCATAAAAATGAATCTCTCACCACTAGGGAATGAAGAAAGACGATGATTTTTCACAAATAATTTTGAAATATTCACAAAGTGCAAACAAATTTGCAGGCCTTTGCAAAGTTCTTTTGTCTTTTTCCTTTTTTTCAAGTAGAATAACGGTAGAATAAAGGAATCAATGATCCGATCAGGTACAGGAGGAAAACCGATGATCAAAAAGATTGCCGCAATTTCATTCAGCCCCACGGGCAGTACGCGTGTCCTTGTCGACAAAGCGGCGGAAACGCTGGCCGGGCGGCTTAAACTGCCCCTTTCCTATGACAGCTTTACCCTGCCTAAAGATCAAAAGAAGGTCCGCCGATTTACGGAAGAAACCCTCGTGGTTTTCGGCATGCCCACCTATGCTGGCCGCGTGCCCAATAAGGCCCTGCCCTTTTTAAAGACCCTCTTTGTCGGCGGCGGCGCGCCCGCTGTGGCCCTTGTGACCTTTGGGAACCGCAGCTATGATTCCTCGCTAACGGAACTTAATGAAGAACTGACAGCTGCTGGATTCCGTGTCTTTGCAGCCGGTGCCTTTGCGCGGCCCCACGCCTTTGCCAATATTGGCCATGAGCATCCGACCAAGGAAGATAACAACTTACTGGAAACGCTCCTTGGCGTTGCGGAAGTCAAGATCGGGCAAGAAGATTTTGGGTCCATCACCATCAAGGACGGCGCTCCTGTAGGCCCCTACTACATTCCTTTGGGCGAAGACGGTGAGCCGGCAAAATTCCTCAAGGCAAAACCGCTCCCCGATTTTGAAAAATGCGACCACTGCGGCAAATGCGCCGCCGTATGCCCCATGGGAGCCATCAACAAGGACAATACGGACGAGGTACCGGGAACGTGCATCAAATGCCAGGCCTGCATCGTCTACTGCCATACACACGCGAAATTCTTCCACGATGACCGGTTCCTGTCCCATAAGGCCATGCTGGAGAAAAACTATGTGAGGACGGCGCAGTCCGAGATCTTTTATCGCTGACGCGCAAATCATCTCCTGCCGAGGGGCCCGCTGAGGCCTGTCTGTGCGTCTTTTTTCGGCTCACAAGGCCAGCAAAAAATCCCAACGATCTGGAAGGGTCCTGTCGTTGGGATTTTTTATTTTTTTATTGACAAAAGTCCATTAAGACGCCTTGCGCGAGGAGCTAGCTGCGTTTTTTCCTTAGGCGGGACGGGCGGCTTCCGCCTTATTTTCTTCTCTTGCGTTCCTTACGTCCTTAGGAATGACGATGGTTTTCCCCTCTTCAGGGGCCAGATCCATATGGAATTTAAGGGACAGGGAATCCAGGAAAGCCGTGGCCATGGCTTGCTGCGTTGTCGATAATTTCTTTCCGCGCTTTGCTTCTTCCGCCTCTTTTTGGATCAAGACCGTGGTTCGCACGAGTTCTGTCAGATCGGCATCATAACTTAGAGGAAGATGGGTCTTTTCATCGATCGTAACGAGGTAATTTTGCTGCGCCAAGGCGTCAAGGAAGCGTTTTTGATACTTGTCAGGCAGGGGGTCTTCCGATCCACCAATATATTTGAGGATGCCTTTGCTGGCAGCCTTTCCCCAAAGGGGCTCAAGGGCATCCATCCGAAAGAGGATGACTTCCTTACCGCCATCTTGCGAAAGTACATGGGCCGAGCGGATGGAACGGGTCATAAGGTCCTTGACGGCCGCCATATCAAGGGGCGCCGCGTCGGCTTCTTTCGGAACCGTTTCCTTGACCCACAGGTTCTTTTCCTTTGCGTAGGTCACATACGCGTCCTGGGTCTCTTCCGTATAGATTTCAATGGGCACGCTGGCTGCCGCTTTCCCGCCAAGTCCCTCGGTCCTCACGGTCCCTACGGAATGGCTGACGGAATAAGGCTCCATATGGATCTTGCCGGTTACATCCAAATCGGCTGAAAGAAGGAAACTCACCACTTTTCCCTTGACTCGATACGTAAGGTTCTGATCTGTATGCGTTTTAAAATAATCATTGAGCGTTTCTGCCGAAAGGATGATTTTTTTTGCCGCGTCTTCCTTCGTAAAATCAAGGGTCATAGAGGGGTCCTTTTTGGCAGTGCCCACTTTTACGGCGCTAGGAGCCGCTTTTTTCGGGGTCTGGGCCGCACCGACCTGGCTGAAGAAGGGAACCAGCAAAAGGGCGGTCAAGGTCAGCCCCAGGGCTTTATGGGAAAAATTCATGATGATGCTCCTTTCCAATCTCTTTTCTCTATTGTCAGTTTGTTTCTGCCGATTGTCAAGGCGGGAATCGAAAACTTTTTGCGTCCGCCGCTGGCCCCGTTCTTTGATCCTTCATGAAAAAAGCCAGCCATCAAGGGGCCAGTCCATCCATCTTATTGTCGAAATGATTTTTTTGCGTTATAGTTATCCTATCATCTCATGGGAAGGATACAAGCGTTCCCATAAAATAGACAAAAGGAGCTGAACCCTATGAACGAAGTCTTGACTGCCCTCAAAACGCGGCGCAGCATTCGGAAATTCAGGTCTGACCCTGTCCCCCAGGCACTCCTTGATGAAATCATGGAAGCGGGCCTTTATGCGGCAAGCGGTATGGATCGTCAAAAAACGATCATCCTCTGCCTCACGGATCCTGACGTCATCGCCAGACTTTCCCGTGCCAATGCCCAGATTGAACAGGCCCGAGAAGATCGACATGGCGACGGCCGACGAATCTGCCGACGTGCACTTGATGAGCTCGGCCTGAAACGCCACGTTAAAGGCCGTGGCGCAGCAACCCCACAGTGCGCAGACGGCAAGCACTGTCACGAGCGAAGATGCGGCCGGCCCCATGAGCAGCAGGGCCACCGGCACGCCGGAGAGCGTGATAGCCAAGAACGGGAAGCGATGCCCATCGAACAGGCGGCCAAACAGCCAGCTTCCGAGCAAACCAGAGCAGCCAAACGCCGTCAGCGTCATGGTAATGGCGCCCGCATCGACGTGCGCGACCTGCGCCAGGAAGGGCTCGATATAGCTGTAGCTTGCGTAATAGCCGGTCGCCATGAAGACCGTGACTGCGTAGAGCGCGATGAGGAGCGGGTTCTTGAGCAGCTCGGGCAGCTGTTTGACGGTAAAGCGCTCACCCGCCGGCATGGCCGGGAACACCGCTGCCTGGTAGACGACCGCGATGGCTGAGAGGCCCCCGACCACGGCAAACGTCATGCGCCAGCCCACGGCCAAGCCAATGGCGCGACCGAGAGGCAGGCCAAAGATCTGCGCGATGGACGAGCCCGTGGCGATCATGCTGATAGCGAGTGCCCCGTGGCGTGTGTCAACCAGGCGCGACGCCATAATCGAGGCGACCGACCAGAACACGGCGTGCGCGCAGGCAACCACCAGGCGCGCGCAGACTAAGATGGGATAGGTCGGCGCCAAGGCGGACAGGAACTGGCCCAGCGAGAACACGGCAAGCACGCCCAGCAGCATCCGCTTGAACTCGAAACGCGAAGCGAACACCATGAGTGGCAACGACAGCAGCATGACGCCCCAGGCATAGACCGAGATCATGATGCCCGCCTGGGCCTCGGTGAGCGAGAACGACGCGGCGATATCAGTCAAAAGGCCGATGGGCATAAACTCCGACGTGTTGAACACGAACGCACAGCAGGTGAGACCGACGAGTGGGAGCCACTGCCTGAGCGTGATGCCGTCTTGCCTTGTCTGAGTCATATATAACGTCTCCAATCGTTTTGAGCGGAGGCGATTATATAGCAACGGCCCCGCATCCGTCAGTACAGAAGCGGGGCCGAAAACAATTCGATACACAGAGGTTGCGTCGTCAATTCATAACTAAGCCAACCCCAGCAATATGCCCGCCGAATGCACGACAAACGCCACGATCCAGGCAACGGCGACCTGAAACGCGAATACGGCCACGGCATAGCGCGCGCCCAACTCGCTCTTGACAGCGCCGATAGCGGCCACGCAAGGCGGGTACAGCAGCGTAAAGACCAAGAACACGTAGGCGGTAAACGGCGAAAACATGGTTGACAATGCCGCGGGCGAGGTTGCACCCAAAAGCACCGTGAGTGTCGAGATGACACTCTCCTTGGCGATAAGTCCGGTGACGAGCGCCGTCGAGGCGCGCCAGTCGCCAAAGCCGAGTGGGGCCAACACCGGCGCGATGATGCTACCCAGACCGGCAAGTAGACTCTGCGACTGATCGGCGACCACATTAAAGCGAATGTCGAACGTCTGAAGGAACCAGATGACCACGGTAGCGGCAAAGATAATGGTAAAAGCCTTGGTAATAAAGTCCTTGGCCTTATCCCATGCCAGCATCACCGTCGTCTTGACGCTCGGCAGGCGGTAATTGGGGAGCTCCATGATAAACGGCACCGGGTCGCCCTTAAATGCCGTGCGGTTGAGCACCAAAGCCGCGATGCGGCCGACCACGATACCGATCAGATAGAGCGAGACCATGGCGGGAACCGTCGCCTGCGGGAAAAAAGCCCCGCACAGCAAGCCGTAAACCGGCAGCTTGGCTGAGCAGCTCATAAACGGCGTGAGCATGACCGTCATCTTGCGGTCGTGCTCGGATGGGAGCGTACGGGTCGACATGATAGCCGGCACGGTGCAGCCAAAACCGACGAGCATGGGCACGAAGCTGCGGCCCGACAGGCCAAAGCGACGCAGCACCTTATCCATGACAAAGGCTACGCGTGCCATGTAGCCGGAGTCTTCCAGAATGGAGAGGAACAAGAAGAGCACGACGATAATCGGTAGGAAGGTCAGCACGCTGCCCACACCCGTAAGTACGCCGTCGACAGCCAGTGAGCGCACCACGTCGTTGGTTCCGAATGCCTTGAGGCCCGCATCGGCCGAGGCGATGATGGCAGCGATACCGTCCTCCATGAGTCCCTGCAACGCCGCGCCAATCACGCCAAACGTCAGCCAAAAGACGAGGCCCATGATCACCAGAAACGCCGGAATGGCTGTGTAACGACCTGTCAGGATGCGGTCAATCTTGACGGAGCGCACGTGCTCGCGGCTCTCGTGCGGCTTGACTACGCAGCGCCCACACACGTCGCCGATAAAGCCGAAGCGCATGTCAGCCAGTGCAGATAGACGGTCGGTACCGGCCTCACCCTCCATCTGGGTGATGATGTGCTCGATAGCGTCGAGCTCGTTGCGATCCAGGTGAAGCGCCTCGGTTACCAGCTCGTCGCCCTCAACCAGCTTGGTCGCCGCAAAGCGCACTGGGATGCGCGCCGTCACGGCATGGTCCTCGATCAGGTTAGCAATGCCGTGGATGCAGCGATGCAGTGCACCACCGTCCGAGCCATCGGGCGCACAGAAGTCCAGGCGACCGGGGCGCTCGCGGAACCGCGCCACGTGCAAGGCATGATCCACCAACTCGCCGATACCCTCGTTGCGGGCAGCGCTAATGGGAACAACGGGCACGCCCAACAGGCTCTCGAGCAGGTTGACATCCACGGCGCCGCCGTTGGCCGTCACCTCGTCCATCATGTTGAGCGCGATGACCATGGGGCGGTCGAGCTCCATGAGCTGCAGCGTCAGGTACAGGTTACGCTCGATGTTGGTAGCGTCGATGATATCGATGATGGCATCGGGGTTTTCGTCCAAGATGAATTGGCGGCTGACGATCTCTTCGCCCGTGTACGGAGACAGCGAATAGATGCCAGGCAGGTCGGTAACACTCGCCTCGGGGTGGTTACGGATAGTGCCGTCCTTGCGGTCGACCGTCACGCCGGGAAAGTTACCGACGTGCTGGTTGGAGCCCGTAAGCTGGTTGAACAGCGTGGTCTTGCCGCAGTTTTGGTTACCGGCAAGGGCAAAATGCAGCGGTGCGCCCTCGGGCACGGCCGTCTTGGCAGCACGGGGCGAATACGCGTCCTCGCCGAGTGCCGGGTGTTCCGTCGTGCCGATCGCGGCGTTAACGCGCGGACCCGTATCGGTGTCGTGCACGTCGACGAGCTCGATGCGCGCGGCATCGTCCTTGCGCAGCGTCAACTCGTAGCCACGCAGGCGGATCTCGAGCGGGTCGCCCATGGGGGCGTACTTCATCATGGTGACTTCGGTGCCCGGCGTTAGGCCCATGTCCAAAATATGTTGTCGGAGTGCCTGGTCG
Organism: uncultured Collinsella sp.; assembly: GCA_937926755.1. GTDB lineage: Bacteria > Actinomycetota > Coriobacteriia > Coriobacteriales > Coriobacteriaceae > Collinsella. The sequence goes on along the minus strand of CALBBA010000041.1, from coordinate 5,946 downwards.
TCCGATGTCACCGATGCGACAACGGCGTCCTTTCCAATCTCGAGTGTATCGAGCTTCACGCGCTCATCCTTTCGTTAGACGCGGTTAACCGTTTACCGGGGCTAACCAACTCGTAACGACAAATGATAGCGCTCTGAACTATTATATAAAGTCAAATACCGATGTTTACCTGCGCAAACTTTATGCGGTGCGCCCCGAAAGCTCTTTGCGCATACCGCTCAGCGAGATCGAAATGGAACCCGACCGCGCGGTAGCAGTGAGTCGATCACCCTCAACCGACCCCGTGCATGTAAAGGGCGCCTTGCCCATCAAGACGTGGGAGATAGTACCCGAGAGCTCAAAGAAATCGCACTCAGCGCGGGCACCCGAGAGAGCGATATTGAGACCCCTGACGTTTAGTACTGCCCTGAGCGCGCCGTTCACCCCATGTGAAAACGTCACCTCGCCGCGCTTGCTCCCCACCGGCGTCTGGGCCAAAACCACATACGTACCCTCAAGCATGGCTCCTCCTCTAAGCAGACTTTTTGAAACGGGCAAGTAGTCTACTTTTACATATGGCGCTCCAGGAAACGGAAGGCCAGGCGGATCCAAGGACGGACTGCCACCTGCTTGTCCTCGTTGTCGACCGCGGTGTTGGCGTTGCCGAGCGAAAGGCCGTGACCGCCCTGGTCAAAGACGTGCATCTCGCAAGCGACGCCCTCCTCGGCCATGCGCTGCGCAAACGGATAGACCTGTGCGATCGGCGCCGTCTTATCATCGGACACACCCCACACAAAGGTCGGGGGCATCTGACGCGAAACATGTGTGGTGGGGCAGATATCGGCCAAATGCTCGTCAGTTGCCTCGCCACCCGTCACCATCGACAGGTAGTCGTTGAGCAGATCGCGCCCCGTCTTGCCGCCCGTCTTTGGCACGCGCAGGTCGATGCGCGGGTCGCGCGTCTGCATGTCGCGCACATAGGCAAAGTCGAGCAGCGGATAGCCCAGCACTACGGCATCGGGACGAATGTCGTCCGGACGCGCCCCTGCCAGGCCCGCGAAGGGACCAGCCTTCCATTGTGTTGCCAGCGAGGCGCAGATCATACCGCCCGCAGAAAAGCCCACGACGCACACGCGCTTGGGGTCGACATGCCACTCGTCGGCATTCGCGCGCACCGTGGCGACCATCTTGGCAAGATCTGCCTGGGGGTGCGGAAAGCTCACGTCACCCGTAGAACTCGTGACATAGTTGAGCACAAAGGCCTGGTAGCCGCGGTCCAAAAACGCAAACGCCACCGGGTCCTGCTCGTGCGGAGCGATATGCGTAAACCCGCCTCCGCCGCAGATGATCACCGCGGGGCGGCGGCCATTGGGCTTGTCGGGCAGCGGCTCGGCACCCAGATACGTAAAGGTCGCCGGATAATCCTCGGTCGGCTCCTCGCCCCACAGCGCATGGTTCTCGACAATCATATGTGCTCCCTTCGCGCAAATTATGCGCCCTTGTTTTTTGCCTTCAAGCGTACCCCACTTGAACCCGTGGCGCAGAAACACTCCGGCAATAAGTTTCCCTTCAACTGATATATCACATAATCCCAGTTCAGAGGTATCGTTGAGCAGCGTAGAATAGGGGCGTTGACCAAGCCGCGAAACACATGTGAAACGTTTCCGGCAAACCAAACGCGCGATATGCGCCTATTTAAGTTGGAGGCAACTATGGGTCTGCTCGATTCGCTTAAGTCCACCTTCACCTCGACCGGCGAGGCGTCCGTTCCGCCCGCAGCAAGCTTCGCTACCCGCGAAGGCGTCATCTATGCCCCCGTCAACGGCGTGCTCGTCAACCTGAACGAGGTTCCCGACGAGACGATCGCCTCGGGCATGCTTGGCCAGGGCTATGGCATCGAGCCCATTACCGGCACCATCTATGCGCCCGCCAACGGCCGCATCGGTGCCACCACTGTCACCAACCACTCCATCGGCATGATCACCGAGGACGGCCTGCGCGTGTTCATCCATGTTGGCCTGGGCACCGTGGAAATGAACGGCAAGGGTTTTGCCCGCTTTGTCGAGATGGGTGATGTGGTCAAGGCAGGCCAGCCGCTCATCAGCTTCGACCGCGAGGCCATTAAGGCCGCTGGTCACGAGGACATCGTGACCGTCATCGTCTCCGAGCTCGATCGTCTTAAGAGCATCGACCATGTCGGCGAGTCTGGAACGCTTATCGGCGGCAACCCGCTCGTCAAGCTGGGCGACCCGCTGCTGGTTGCCAAGACCAAGTAGCCAGGCCCCACGCCACACAGCCAAAAGGCACCTCGTCAAGCGCCCGCGACCATTTGGCCGCGGGCGCTTTTCGTTTGAAAAACCATCCCGCCAATGCCTTATCTGTATAGCTCAAATGAGCCGAGCTGCTAGAATATCGAACTGTATGGATAACTATCATTCAACCGTTATGGGAGGATACGTGAACCGCACCAAAATCGCGCAGCTCTATGCCGATGCCGAGTCGCTCGGCGGCCAAACCGTCACCGTCGCCGGCTGGGTCAAGTCCGTCCGCGACATGAAGAACTTTGGCTTTGTTACGCTCAACGACGGCAGCTGCTTCCGCGACCTGCAGGTCGTCATGAACCGCGAGGCACTCGACAACTACGACGAGATCGCCCATCAAAACGTCTCGGCCGCACTCATTTGCACCGGCACCGTCAAGCTGACCCCCGATGCGCCCCAGCCTTTCGAGCTTTCTGCCACTTCCATCGAGGTCGAGGGCACGAGCGCCCCGGATTACCCGCTGCAGAAGAAGCGCGCAACCGTCGAGTTCCTGCGCACCCAGCAGCACCTGCGCCCGCGCACCAACCTGTTCCGCGCCGTGTTCCGCATTCGCTCTGTCGCGGCTGCCGCCATCCACCGCTTCTTCCAGGAGCAGGGCTTTGTCTACGTCAACACCCCCATCATCACCACGAGTGACTGCGAGGGCGCCGGCGAGATGTTCCGCGTGACCACGCTCGACCCCAAAAATCCGCCCCTCACCGAGTCCGGCGAGGTCGACTGGAGCCAGGACTTCTTTGGCAAGCATGCAAGCCTCACCGTGTCCGGCCAGCTCAATGCCGAGAACTTTGCCATGGCCTTTGGTGACGTGTACACCTTTGGCCCCACCTTCCGTGCCGAGAACTCCAACACCACACGCCACGCCGCCGAGTTTTGGATGATCGAGCCCGAGATGGCCTTTGCCGACCTTAACGACTACATGGACAACGCCGAGGCCATGCTCAAGTACGTCCTTAAGGACGTTATGGCCACCTGCCCCGACGAGCTCAATATGCTCAACAAGTTTGTGGACAAGGGTCTGCTCGAGCGCCTGGACCATGTCGCCAACTCCGACTTTGCCCGCGTTACCTACACCGAGGCCGTCGAGATCCTGGAGCAGGCAGTCGCCGACGGCCACAAGTTCGACTACCCCGTGAGCTGGGGCATCGACCTGCAAACCGAGCACGAACGCTTCCTGACCGAGGAGCACTTTAAGCGCCCGACCTTCGTGACCGACTACCCGGCTGAGATCAAGGCATTCTACATGCGCATGAACGAGGACGGCAAGACCGTCGCCGCCGCCGACTGCCTGGTTCCCGGTATCGGCGAGATTATCGGCGGCTCCCAGCGCGAGGAGCGCCTGGATCTGCTCGAGGCCCGCATCAAGGACCTGGGCATGAATCCCGAGCAGTACAAGTACTACCTTGACCTGCGCCGCTACGGTTCCTGCAAGCACGCCGGCTACGGTCTGGGCTTCGAGCGCTTGGTCATGTATCTGACCGGCGTGGGCAACATCCGCGACGTCCTGCCTTTTGCCCGTACCCCGCGGAATTGCGAGTTCTGACCTGCTCTGGAAAACGGATTTTTCCGTCTGGAAGGATGCTATATGGTTCCGCAGGATAAATGTTGCGATATAAGGGAGGCGTGCGCAAACCGGGCCAGCGGCAAAAGAAAACCCCGGCTTTCCTTGAGGAATAAGCCGGGGTAGAATCAGACATGCGGAAGAGGCTACTGTCTCTTTCTTCTTAACAGCAGACCGCCCAGTCCCAGGAGGCTCAGCGTGGCCGTTGCGGGTTCCGGAACGGTTTCGTAGTTAATCAACACCTTGGTGACGCCGTTTTCCGTGACCTGTGCCACGCTCGTTTGAATTTTGGGGTCGCTGGTGGAAATATCCAGGCCGAACAGATCCAGATAGAGATTTCCTCCCAGTTGAGCGGATTTGATGGAAGCCAGTTCAATAGTTCCGCTTCCGGAAAGGCTGCTCGTATCCAGTATGCCGGCGAAGACGACTGTTTTTCCGTTGGTCCAGAAGCCGGAGATATCCGTAGCGGTCAGGGTGCCGTGTTCTTCCGCCGTAAACGTGCCGAAATTCAATGTGAAGTTACGTCCCAGCCCAAGGGCATTGCTGGATTCAAATATCAATTGGGAATTGCCTTCCAGCGTGAAAGAATCGACGTTGAGGTCTCCTACAGTCGTTGTGCAAAGCAGGGTGCTTCCAGATTCTATGATGACTTGTCTGGTGGCTCCGAAATAGGATTGGGAGGTGGACCAGGTGACCGTTCCGGCATTTTTTCCGATGATGGCATTATCGCTATTGCTTTGCGGATAATAGCCGTTCTGCGTGCCATTTACCGTCCAGTTGTTGGCGTCTCCGTAAATTCCGTTTCCTGCCGCTCCGCTCCAGATGTAGGTGGCAGCCTGGGAAAGACTCGTGGAAAGGCAGCATAAGATGCAGAATGTAGATAATTTCATGTGTATCAGGTACTTCAAAAAAGCACAGGTAACGGATTCCCAATCCGATATCTTTTTATTCAACAACAAATATTTAATAATAAAAATGTTATGATTAAATTCATTCTCATATTCTTCTTTTCATTTGAGTAGTAATAAAAATATTTCTGCCCGATAGGTTCCCTTTTCAGATATTTACATTGACAACGGATTGGGAATCCGGTATGAACATGATGTCTTATATGTAAACGGGGAAGAGCAATATTCCTTTCGTTTTTTTCACTTCCTTTTCTGCACTTTTTTTCATGAATTCTTCGCGACTCCCTTCCATCAGCATTATCCTGACCGGGCATAATCAGGAGCATTGCATCCGGGATGCCATCCGGAGCGTATTCGGGCAGGATTATGAAGGGCCGGTTGAAATCATCCTTTCGGATGACGGATCTTCCGACGGAACCTTCGCCGTCATGCAGGAAATGGCGGCTCAATACAGGGGGCCGTACCGGGTAATCTTAAACCGGAATGAAACGCCGCTGGGGCGCGGGCCTCATATCCGGCAGGCGGTTGGTCTGGCTTCCCATGAATGGATTCTCCGTCAGGATGGGGACGATTGTTCCTTCCCCTGGAGATGCAGGTTTTTTGCCTGGGCAGTGATGGAGTATCCGGATGCTGTGGCTGTAGTCAGCCAGATGATTAACGTCTATGAGGAACCGGGAGTTGCGTTTGAATACCCGGCATTTCCCTCCGTTCCACGGGAAATGCCGGCTGTCGTGCTCCAACAAGGGGCTTTTTCTTCTTCAGCTCATTATGGACCTGCTATGATCATCAGAAAAAGTGCATACGAGTGGGGAAATGCTTTTCCGATAACGGCTAATTTTGAGGATGATCTAATGGCATTTCACGCATGGTTGCAGGGTAATATTTATGAATTGCCGGATACGGCTCTGTGTTATTACCGTTTTGCAGCACAAAATATCTCCGCTGTCAGTAGCGCATTCCGGTTTGCCGACATGCAGACGGCAGAGGCTTTTGAAAGGAAGGACTTAGTAATGTTGGAGCAGTTGAAAGAAAGCGTAGAAGCGGGGATGAAACTGTGCGGTGAGTTGCTGGAGAGCTTTGTTCTGGTCTTTCGTTCGCGGAAAGAATTGCTTGCTGAAATAGAGGAGAGGAGAAAAAAGATAAGCTATATTGATCAGTTGCAGAATTGGTGGAATTATTC
>CALBBA010000040.1 GCA_937926755.1 uncultured Collinsella sp. | reverse complement strand
GGTGAAGTCGTAACAAGGTAGCCGTACCGGAAGGTGCGGCTGGATCACCTCCTTTCTAGGGAGATAAATCTTCTAGAGAGACAAACTTTAACTCGAATAGAGGGCAGGAGCCCGTCCGGTGGATGTCGCCCGCGATGAAGTCCCCGCAGCACCCGGTCCCCGGGGTCGCACCCGCGTACCTTGAGAGCCGCATAGCGATAGGAGAGAGATGGAAGATCCAATTCTTCCAGACTCGATTCTTTTCTGCGATTTATCAGACAGAATGATAGCAATCATTCATCCGATCCAAACAAGAAGAATTCACTTATATATGAGTGAGGAGCATCTGATCGCGAGCACAGTCAACTACTGTGCCGCGGTATGAGATACCCGAATTGCGACATACGAGCGCTATTCATGATATCGATTAATTTTCATTAGCGACACGTGGATATCCCGCGGGCCAGATGCGGTCCCGCAAGATACCACGGGCGCACGGCGGATGCCTTGGCACAGGGAGCCGATGAAGGACGCGGCAAGCTGCGATAATCCCCGGCGAGGAGCACACATCCTTCGACCCGGGGGTCTCCGAATGGGCGAACCCATCCACAGAGGTGTGGATATCCCCACCCCGAACACATAGGGGCGGGGAGGACAACCCGGGGAACTGAAACATCTAAGTACCCGGAGGAGAGGAAATCAATCTCGAGACTCCCCGAGTAGCGGCGAGCGAAAGGGGACCGATGGCCAAACCGTCGAGCGGGCGTACCCGGCAGGGGTTCCGCCGACGGGGTTGCAGGGCCGCGCATCCGGGGGCTGCCGCCCCCGGGCGCAGGTCCGGCTGGGGAGCGGAACGGCATGGGAGGGCCGGCCGCAGCGGGTGACAGCCCCGTACGCGAACCCAGACCGGACGGCGCGACGCGGTCCCTGAGTAGGGCCGGGCACGTGAAACCCGGTCCGAACCTGGGTGGACCACCATCCAAGCCTGAGTACTACCCTGTGACCGATAGCGCACCAGTACCGTGAGGGAAAGGTGAAAAGCACCCCGGGAGGGGAGTGAAACAGTACCTGAAACCGTGCGCCCACGAGCAGTCGGAGCAACTTTTAGTTGTGACGGCGTGCCTTTTGTAGAATGAGCCAGCGAGTCGCTGGCGCGGGGCGAGGTTAACCGAAAGGGAGCCGGAGCGAAAGCGAGCCTTAACAGGGCGACTTGAGTCCCGCGCCGCGGACGCGAAGCCGGGTGAGCTATCCGTGGGCAGGCTGAAGCGGGGGTAAGACCCCGTGGAGGGCCGAACGCACGTCGGTTGAAAACGGCGGCGATGACCTGCGGATAGGGGTGAAAGGCCAATCAAACCCGGAGATATCTCGTTCTCCCCGAAATAGCTTTAGGGCTAGCGTCGCGCGTTCACCGCCGGAGGTAGAGCACCGGATGGACGAGGGGGCTTCGCCGCCTACCGAATCCAACCGAACTCCGAATGCCGGCGGCCCAGAGCGCGGCAGTCAGAGCATGTGGGCTAAGCTGTGTGCTCGAGAGGGAAACAGCCCGGACCGCCCGCTAAGGTCCCCAAGTTCCAGCCGAGTGGCAAAGGATGTGCGTCCGCCCAGACAACCAGGATGTTGGCTTAGAAGCAGCCATCCATTCAAAGAGTGCGTAACAGCTCACTGGTCGAGTGGACATGCGCCGACAATACACGGGGCTAAGCTGGACACCGAAGCGGCGGGATTTTATTTCATAGAATCGGTAGGGGAGCTTCCCATGGGCGGAGAAGCCGGAGGGCGACCGACGGTGGAGCGCATGGGAGTGAGAATGCTGGCATGAGTAGCGAGAGACGAGAGAGTAACTCGTCCGCCGTGAACCCGAGGTTTCCTGGGCAAGGCTAATCCTCCCAGGGTCAGTCGGGGGCTAAGGCGAGGCCGGTAGGCGTAGCCGACGCGCAGCAGGCAGACATTCCTGCACCGCGCACGCGGCGCTACGACCGACGGGGCGACGGATGGGGGTGGCTCGGCGGGGTTCTGGACGTCCCCGTGATGGAGCGCGGCCCGCGGACCAGGGAAATCCGGTCCGCAGAAGGGCGAGGCTCCGGACGAAGCGACTGAGCGAAGCGAGTGAGCCCGAGGTCCCTAGAAAAACCCCTAGGCAGGCGCGTGCGCGCCCGTACCGCAAACCGACACAGGTGGGTGGGTAGAACATACCGAGGCGATCGGGTCAACCATGGTCAAGGAACTCGGCACAATGGCCCCGTAACTTCGGGAGAAGGGGTGCCCGCGCGTACGTGAACGGACTTGCTCCGGGAGCGGAGGCGGGCCGCAGTGGAGAGGCCCAAGCGACTGTTTACCAAAAACACAGGACTCTGCAGAAGCCGCAAGGCGACGTATAGGGTCTGACGCCTGCCCGGTGCCGGAAGGTCACGCGGAGGAGTTAGCCGATTCGGCGAAGCCCCGAAGCCAAGCCCCGGTAAACGGCGGCCGTAACTATAACGGTCCTAAGGTAGCGAAATTCCTTGTCGGGTAAGTTCCGACCTGCACGAAAGGCGCAACGACTTGGGCGCTGTCTCGACCATGGACCCGGTGAAATTGCACTGGTCGTGAAGATGCGACTTACCCGCGGAAGGACGGAAAGACCCCGTGAACCTTCACTGCAGCTTGGCATTGGCCGCTGGTCCCGCGTGTAGAGGATAGGCAGGAGGCATCGATCCGGAGGCGCCAGCCCCCGGGGAGCCGCCCTTGGAATACTGCCCTCGCGCGACCGGCGTCCTAACCCGAGGCCGTCAACCGGCTCGGGGACCGTGCCAGGCGGGCAGTTTGACTGGGGCGGTCGCCTCCTAAAGGGTAACGGAGGCGCGCGAAGGTCCGCTCGGGACGGTCGGCAACCGTCCTTTTGAATGCAAGAGTACAAGCGGGCTTGACTGCGAGGCCCACAAGCCGAGCAGGTGCGAAAGCAGGCTCTAGTGATCCGGCGGCCCCGAGTGGGTGGGCCGTCGCTCAACGGATAAAAGGTACTCCGGGGATAACAGGCTGATCTTGCCCAAGAGTCCACATCGACGGCAAGGTTTGGCACCTCGATGTCGGCTCATCGCATCCTGGGGCTGGAGCAGGTCCCAAGGGTACGGCTGTTCGCCGTTTAAAGCGGTACGCGAGCTGGGTTCAGAACGTCGTGAGACAGTTCGGTCCCTATCCTCCGTGGGCGCAGGAGAATCGATGGAGGCTGCCCCCAGTACGAGAGGACCGGGGTGGACGCACCTCCGGTGAACCGGTTGTCGACCAACGGCACGGCCGGGTAGCCGCGTGCGGCGCGGATAACCGCTGAAGGCATCTAAGCGGGAAGCCGTTCCAGGGATTAGTTCTCCTTCCGGTAAGGGCCCAGGTAGACTACCTGGTCGATAGACGGCAGGTGCAAGGGCGGCGACGTCCTCAGCCGAGCCGCACTAATCGCCCGAGCTCTTCCGGAACCGCACCTCGCGGCCCGCGGGACATGCGCTCATGCGCGGTCCGGGCACGAGGATGCCCCCGAGTCACCTCCCCTATGCGCCATGCGGCCCCCAGGGCACGTGTAAAGTGAGACCCAGGACACCGTAACGGTGGGCGCCGCCCACCGGTCAGCGGCCAGAGCATGGGGGGCACGCCCGGTCCCGTTCCGAACCCGGAAGCTAAGCCCCATCGCGCCGAGAGTACTGCGGGGTCAGCCCGTGGGAGGCCAGGGCGCCGCTGACCGGTGGACGGCACCGAGCCGTCATCGAACTGAGAAGGGGGAGGCCTCGCGGCCTCCCCCTTTTTTGCGTTTACCGGGCGTAAATGACTCATTTACACCAGACGATCTTATCGTTTTTGGTATTGAGCTTTTATTTAAAGAAAATAAATCGAATAACAAGGGCAACTGCTATGACCGCAATGATCAAAAGCAGGATTGTCAGTCGATGCTGCTTGCGTCGTTTACTTGTCGAAACGAAGATTGATTTTCCCTGTTTTGGCGTTTCGAGATAGCGAGCCGAATGCGTCAAGGTTTGCTTTGGTCGAGGACCTCTTTGTCGATGAGTGGCGGATGCTTTCATCGGCTCATCACTAGCTGCGCTGTTTTTAGATAATGGTGCGTCTTTCAGATATACAGGGTCTCCCGAGGCGACGCCCATATGTTTACGTCCCGTTTGGGCATCCTCGAGCGTTTGATATCGATTTCTCGTCACATACTCGGGCTCCGGATCATTAATGGGCTCTTGCGAGATGTGGGGGCGATGGAACCGCGGCGGCTGCGTGGAAGTATCTTCCCCCTGCGTCGGCATAAACATTTTGTTCTGGTTTTGGTCGTCCATGATGCCCTTTAGCTCGTTACCAACAACGTGTACGCGCTCATTGTAAGCCCCTTGCTATTTGTAGCTGTGAACATACTTGTTATTTAAGCTCTGGTTCAAAGAACCTTAACCTTATTAAAACCTGAGTCAAACACACTTAGATATGCTTATAGTACTAGACTCAAAAAACTTTATAGTCGATGTATATATGAGCACTGGGTGGGCATATATAAGAGCGTCAAAAGAAGTCCCAGTCACCTAGAAGATGACTCGGCAGTCCTTAAAAGGAGTGGTAAACATGGCAAGCATGGTTCCTTATCGTTCGGTTTTTGGCGTTCGTCCTTCTGCTAGCTCGCTGTTCGATCTGTTTGATGATATGACTGACCTTGCAAACAACTCGATTGCTTCCAAGGCGTTTCCCGTTGACGTTGAGGATAAGGGCGACGGCTATGAGGTCAAGGCTTATCTGACCGGCGTCGCCAAGGACGATATCGATGTCGAGCTTAACGAGGGTCGTCTGTCCATTAGCGTGAATGTCGAGGAAGACGAGGAGAACGAGGGCAAGAACTTCCTGCAGAAGGAGTTCAGCTCGTACAGCGCGACGCGTGGCGTGTATCTAAAGGACGCTTCGAGCGAGGGCCTCTCGGCTAAGTACGCTGACGGCATCCTGACCGTTACGGTTCCCAAGATCGTCGAGAAGAAGAACGTTACGAAGATCTCCATTGACTAACTTCGTTGGCGTTCTGTGCTATTAAGAGATAACAAAAGGGGCTGGGAAGCGATTCTCGGCCCCTTTTGCTGTCTAGGACAGTCTATTGAATGGTTGCCGGTTGATACTGACTCGCAGGGCGTATCGAGAGTTTTCGCGATCCTTGGAGAAGGGTTGCGGAGCTGCCGACCTCGTCATCCAGGGTTGCGGCCAGAGCCTTGGCATAGCTTTTGACGGTAAGGCTCGGACGATTGTTATCTTGGCTGATATGCATGGCAATGAGCTGTTCGGTGCGATCGGTAACAAGTTCGCGCGCGGCTTCGGCGGCTTGGCCATTGGAGAGGTGTCCCCTTGCAGACAGGATGCGCTCCTGAAGAAAGCGGGGATATTCTCCCTCGCGCAGCATGGTCACATCGTGGTTGCTTTCGAGCGCGAGGACTCGACAATCTTTGAGGGTGTTCATGGCTTGGCTCGATAGCTCTCCGGTGTCGGTGGCAAAGCCGATGGAATCATCGAGGGCGTCGAATCGATAACCGACTGGATTGATGACATCGTGTGATGTTGAGTAGGTTTGCACGTGGATGCCGGCAATGGATAGGGCGTCGCCGGGATCGAATTCCTTGACAGGCAGATGCGAAAGTTTTTCTTTGTTCGAAAGAGTGCCCCTGCTGGCAAAGAGGGGGCCGTGCCAGTGCTTGCACCAGACATCGAGGCCCTTGATGTGATCGCTATGCTCATGAGTAATGAGAAGAGCCGAGACGTTGTCTGTCGAGAGCCCCAGTTCTGCCATGCGCTTTAATGTCTCGCGGCGAGACAGTCCGTCATCGACCATAATGAGCCCCTGCGGGCCCTCGATGAGTGCGCAGTTGCCTTTAGAGCCACTGCCGAGGATATGAAGGTGCAGACGAGACATAAGATTCCAAAGGATACAATGGGTGCGGACGAATAGAGGAGGAAGCGAATGCCAACGGTATCACAGCATTACGGACACCATGCCGTGCCCGGGGCAGTCGATGAGACCCGAACGAGGCAGCAGGCTGCTCCTGTCGTGCTCATGGTATCAGGCGGCGCGGACTCGACGGCACTGCTTCTTATGGCGTGCACATCAAAGCTGGATATCCAAGACGGACGCGGTGTTGCCCCCATTGCTCGCGAGCGCCTGCATGTGCTGCATGTAAACCATCATCTGCGCGGCAAGGCGTCCGATGGCGACGAGGCCTTTGTGCGTGAGCTCTGCGCGAAATATGGTTTACCGCTGTGCGTGGAGCACGCTTATTTTGATGGGGAGTCGGGCAATGTTGAGGCCGCGGCCCGCGAGGTGCGCTATGCCGCGGCGCGGAGGTATGTTCGCGAGCTCTGCGCCCAGACGGGGGCACCGCGAACGGCGGCTCGTATCTGCACCGCGCACACGTCTTCGGATCGCGCGGAAACGTTTTTGATGAACGCGATTAAGGGTTCAGGGCCCGCTGGCCTATCGAGCATTCCTCGCCGGAGGAATATCGTGGTGCGTCCCTTGCTCGACCTAACTCATGGCGAGCTCGTGGGCTATCTACAGGTACATGGTCAGCCGTGGCGTGAAGACGAGAGCAATGAGGATATCTCGTATCTGCGAAACTACGTGCGCCATCGAGTGATGCCGGTGGTGGCGCAGCGCAACGCGAGCGTCTGCAAGACGATTGGCGCCGCCTGCGAGATCTTAGGCGATGAGGACGCGTTTTTGTCTCAGCTTTCGGCACAGGCGTTTCGAAGCTGCCTGCGTAAGGAGGCGGCGGGCGCGCTGGTGCTCGATGCCAGGCGCCTTGCTGCGGCCGAGGTGGTAATCGCGCGGCGCATCGTGCGACTGGCGATTAAGCGCATCGATCCGGACGCTCGTCCAGAGATGCGACATGTGGAGCGAGTCCTTTCCTGCGTTGCCGAGGGCGCCGGCTCGGTCACGCTTCCGGCGGGGATTGACGCACGCATTGAGTTTGGCATGCTGGCGTTCAAGGCGCCGGCGGCTCGCGAGGGCCTGGTCGCGGACTGGGTTACCGTACCCGGTCGTTTGCCGTTGGGCGGGGGGCGCATGCTGGTCGCAGAGCCGATGGCCGTTGAGCCGGGATGCGATATCGTGCGCCGCGCCCGTGAGCTTGCGGCTGCCGGGGAAGTGACAGCTTTGGTAGACGCGGCTGCCCTGGGTTTTGCCGACAGCGATAGTGAGCGGATCCTGGCGGGCTCACGTGGCGAGATCCCTGCAGAGGCGCGATTGGCGCGCCTGTGGGTGGACGGTCCCGCACCGGGAGACGTGATGTGCCCGTTAGGGATGAGTGGCCGAAGCAAGAAGGTATCCGACTTGCTAGGCGAGGCTCGCATTTCCGTTTCCGAGCGCGCCGGCGTGCCCGTGGTGAGGACGGCGCCGGGAGGTGCCGTGGTGTGGGTCGCCGGAGTTCGCGCGGACGAACGTTTTAAATGCACGGCGGCGACGCGTGTGGCTTATCTGCTTCGCGTGGTTGACGCGGATTAGCCCCTCGCACCAGCTGTTCTGTGCGGCGTTGACGGTATTCCCGCGCTGATGGTGCGCGGGCTGGAAAATATACCCCGTGCGCTGCTAGAATGTGTAGTTCGCGTCCATACGGCGGTGTGTGGGCGATTAAGCACAAGAAAGGGTTGTCATGGCTTCTCAACATCCGGATATCGAGAAGGTTCTGTTTACGCAGGAGGATATCGACGGCATCGTTTCTCGCCTGGGCGAGGAGATCACTCGCGACTACGCGGGTAAGGATCTGGTGCTGATCGCGGTTCTGCGCGGTGCCGTTGTCTTTATGGGCGACCTGATGCGCAAGATTGAGCTACCGACCAACATCGATTTCATGGCTGTTTCGAGCTATGGCGACGGTGTGAAGTCCTCGGGTATCGTGCGTATCATTAAGGATCTGGATATCGACATCCGTGGTCGCGACGTGCTGATCGTCGAGGACATTCTGGACTCGGGCCTGACCCTCAAGTACCTGATGAAGAACCTCGAGAGCCGCAAGCCCGCTTCGCTGGAGGTCGCTGCCTTCCTGTGGAAGGACGTTGAGGACCGCACCTCGGCCATCACGCCCAAGTATGTTGGAACCCATTGCCCCGATGCCTTTGTGGTGGGCTACGGCCTCGACTATGCCGAGCGCTATCGTAACCTTCCGTATCTGGGCATTTTGAAACCGGAGGTTTATTCGTAAGATGCCCGACGACCATAACGATAACAATTCCCAGACTCCCCGGGAGCCTAAGATCCCGGGGATGCCCGGAGGCAAGAAGCCCACGCGTACGGGCTGGCTGTATTTTATTTTGGCTTGCGCGCTTCTGGGCTACGCCTTCTTTAACATGGGCTCCGGCTTTGCCAATTCCAGCAATACCGTTAAGCTCGCGACGAGCGAGATGGTCAGCGCCATCAAGCAGGATCGCGTCGAAGATCTGACCTATACGGTTCAAGACGGAAGCGTGACGGGTCATTACTGGAAGGCGAAAAAGGACAAGGGCGACACGAGCGAGCTCAAGAGCTTTTCCTCGACCTATGTCGGTTCCGATTCGCTTGCCGAGCTCATGGCGGAGCACCCCGATACCAAGTACATCGTCAACACCAACGATCCCGATTTTTGGGGCGACTTGGCGATGAGTGTGCTTCCGACGATCGCCCTTATCGCCATCATGTTCTACTTTATGCGCCAGATGATGGGCGCCAACAACAGGAACATGCAGTTTGGCAAGACCAACGCCAAGACCAACGAGGCCACGCGCCCCAAGGTCAAGTTTGAAGACGTTGCCGGCGTGGACGAGGCAGTCGAGGAACTCGAGGAGATCCGTGACTTTTTGAGCGATCCGGACCGCTATCGCAAGCTGGGCGCCAAGATTCCGCGCGGCGTGTTGCTGGTGGGCCCTCCGGGCACCGGTAAAACGCTGCTGGCCAAGGCTGTAGCCGGCGAGGCGGGCGTGCCGTTCTTTAGCATCTCGGGTTCCGACTTTGTCGAGATGTTCGTGGGTGTCGGCGCCAGCCGCGTGCGTGACCTCTTTAAGGAGGCCAAGTCCCAGGCTCCGTCGATCATCTTCATCGATGAGATCGATGCTGTGGGACGTCAGCGCGGAGCTGGCTTGGGCGGCGGTCACGACGAGCGCGAGCAGACGCTCAACCAGCTGCTGATCGAGATGGACGGCTTTGAGGAAAGCGAGTCGGTCATCCTGATCGCTGCGACCAACCGTCCTGACATCCTGGATCCGGCATTGCTGCGTCCCGGCCGTTTTGACCGTCAGGTTACGGTCGACCGTCCGGATGTGAAGGGCCGCGAGCAGATCTTGCGCGTGCATGCCGAGAACAAGCCGATGGACGAGGACGTGAAGTTTGAGAAGCTCGCCCAGATGACCGTTGGCTTCACCGGCGCCGATCTGGCAAATCTGCTCAACGAGTCTGCGCTGCTGGCTGCCCGCCGCCATCGTTCCGTGATCTCGATGGACGAGGTCGAGGAATCGATGGAGCGCGTGATTGCCGGACCGCAACGCAAGGGTCGCGTGATGACCGAAGCCGAGCGCACCACGATTGCCTACCATGAGAGCGGCCACGCCCTGGTGGGCCACATCTTGGAGCATTCCGATCCGGTTCATAAGATCTCGATCGTCAGCCGCGGTCAGGCCCTGGGCTACACACTGCAGCTTCCGCAGGAGGACCACTTCCTCAAGACCAAGAACGAGATGCTCGACGAGCTTGCCGTGTTCTTGGGCGGTCGCGTTGCCGAGGAGCTCATGTGCGATGACATCACGTCGGGCGCGAGCAACGACCTGGAGCGTGCGACCAAGATGGCACGCGAGATGGTTACGCGTCTGGGCATGAGCGAGGAGCTGGGCACGCAAGTGTTTGGCGAGGCGCAACATCAGGTGTTCCTTGGTCGCGATTACGCCGATCACCAAGATTACTCCGAGGAGACGGCGCGCCGCATCGATATCGAGGTTCAGCGCATTATGCGTGAGGCCCATCGTCGTGCGGTCGAGATTCTGGACGCCCGTCGCGATCAGCTTGATCTGATGGCGAAGGTGCTGCTTGAGCGCGAGACCGTCGAGGGCGACGCCGTGAACGCCCTGCTCGACAACGAGTGGAATGCCTACCTTGAGCGCGAGGGCGATATCCTGGCGGCCAAGGAGGAGCGCAATGCCAAGGCGGCCGGCATGCCGACCAAGAAGCGCGTGCCTCGAATGAGCGAGGAGGAGCTGGCGGCTGATGCCGCGGCCTTTGCGCAGGCGGCCATGCAGGAGGATGCCGAAGCCGCATCCGATGATGCTGACGATGACCATGCCGTCGTCGATGCCGACACCGACGCCGACAAATAGTCTTTGTGGCGAAAGCCTCCGCGGGGAAACCTGCGGAGGCTTTTTCTTTTGAGCGATATGGGGCCGTCTGTTGATTGGGGACAGACTTAAATGAGCGTTTTCACGCATTTAAGTCTGTCCCCAATCAACATTGCTGCGGCACTTTGCTCGGCTAAAGCGTACAATAGCGCCTATGCGAAAGGGGAACAGATGATCAACGAAACTATGTATGCTCGCGGTGCGGAAAGCTCCATCATCCGTGAGATTTTTAGCTATGGCCTTGAGCGCAAGGTGCAGATCGGTGCGGAAAACGTATTCGATTTTTCGCTGGGCAATCCGAGCGTTCCGGCGCCCGCTGCTGTGGCTGAGTCGATTAAGAAGGCCCTGGAGCTGCCGAGTGACCAGTTGCACGGCTACACCCCCGCTCCGGGCCTGCCGCAATGTCGAGCAGCCGTCGCCGAATCGCTCAACCGCCGCTTTGGCACGAGCTATGAGGGCAAAGACGTCTTTATGACGGTGGGTGCCGCGGCTTCGCTCACCTGCGCGCTCAACGCCGTTACGAATCCGGGCGACGAGGTTATTGTTATCGCCCCGTACTTTCCGGAGTATCGCGTTTGGATTGAGAAGGCCGGCTGTACGTGTGTTGAGGCGCTCGCCGATGAAGATACGTTCCAGCTGAGCGTGGACAACGTGCTCAAGGCGATCAGCGATAAGACGGCGGCCGTCATCATCGACTCTCCCAACAATCCGACCGGTGCCGTATATACATGCGACACGTTGACGCGACTGGCCAATGTTCTGCGCGAGGCCAACGCTCAGCGCGATTCCGAGAATCCGATTATGCTCATCTCGGATGAGCCGTACCGCGAGATCGTGTACGGTGCCGAGGTGCCTTGGGTGCCCTCGATCTACGAGCACACCATCGTGTGCTACTCGTATTCCAAGTCGCTGTCGCTGCCTGGTGAGCGCGTGGGTTGGATCTTGGTTCCCAACACCAATCCGCAGGCTGCCCGTCTGATGCCGGCTGTTGCGGGTGCTGCCCGTACGCTGGGCTTCGTGTGCGCGCCGGCGCTCTTTCAGCGCGTAATTATCGACTGCATCGATGAGCCGAGTGACGTTGAGGCCTATGCACGTAACCGCACCGCGCTTACCGACGCACTAGCGGAGTATGGCTACACCTATGTTGAGCCGGATGGCGCGTTCTACCTATGGGTGAAAGCGTTGGAGTCCGATGCGAATGCGTTTTGCGAGCGCGCAAAGAAGTATGAGTTGCTTGCGGTTCCCTCGGACAGCTTTGGTATGCCGGGTTGGTTCCGCCTGGGCTATTGCGTGAGCTACGAAACGATTGTCAATTCGCTACCCGCTTGGAAACAGTTGGCGGACGAGTATCGTTAAAAGTAAAGCGCTCTGCCTACAATGTTTTACGTGAAACGGGGTTTGGTGTTAAGCCGGACCCCGTTGTCATGGACGTTGTGTCTTTGGGATGGAGTGGTTTTACGACTATCGAAGGCTATGCGTACAATGAATATAAGCGACGGCCGTGCCAGATAAGGAGACCTGATGCCCTACCTGCTTTCTTGTGACATTCATACCCATACGATGTTCTCTGCGCATGCATATTCGACCATTGAGGAGAATGTGTACTGGGCGGCAGAGCGTGGTCTGCAGGTGCTCGGATCTGCCGACCATTTGAGCTCTATGGTTACGGCTTGCCCCAATGACCTGCGCAGTTACCAGTTCTTTATCAACCAGGATATCTGGCCGCGCATTTGGAGCGGCGTGCTGGTGCTGCGTGGTGCCGAGGCCGATATCGTTTCGCTGGACGGAAGCCTGTTTGGCGAGGACACTCCTGTCACGCTCGATATCGCCGGCGATTCGTACAGCCGTCAGCATTCACTGTTCGATTTGGTTACGCGTAATTTGGATTATTTGGTTGCAAGCGTGCATAATCCGCAGATTGCTGAGGGCGCGACGCTGGCCCAGACGACCGAGATGTATATCAATGCCCTGGAGCACCCCAAGGTGTTCATGCTGGGCCACACGGGGCGTTCGGGCGTGCCGTTCGATATCGACGAGGTGCTGTTGGCAGCTAAGGCCAAGCACAAGATTATTGAGATCAACAACCATAGTCTTGAACACGGTGTCGACACTGAGCATTGGGCCGTATGCCGCAAGATCGCCGAGCGCTGCGCCGAGCTGGGCGTGGGCATTGGCGTTTCGACCGATGCGCACATTGGCATGGCAATTGGTAAGCTCGATTACGCTCGCAAGATGCTCGACGAGATTCACTTCCCGTTGGATCTGATCGTGACGCGCGATCGCGAGACGCTGCTGCGCGAGATGGCGGCAGCCGGCGTGTGCGATCTGCGCAATGGGATGTAGCGGAGTTTATAAACCAAGCGAAGGGGGCGGCCCAGGCGGGTCGCCCCCTTTCTTGTGCCGGTGGATTAGCGGCGTTCGAGGACCGCTACGGTTTCGGTGTGGTCGGTGTGAGGGAACATGTCGACGGGCGTGATCTTGAGCAGGCGATAGCCTCCGTCGAGGAGCTGATGCAGGTCGCGCTCTTGAGTCACGGGGTTGCAGCTGATATAGGTGATGCGGCGCGGCTTAAGCGCGCAGGCAGCTTCGAGGAACTCGGGGGTAGAGCCGGCGCGCGGCGGATCGATGGAAAGGACATCGACCCGCTCGTTGTTATCGGCGGCATCCAGGATGTAATCGGTGGCATCGTCGGCCATAAACCAAGCGCTGCGGGTGAGGCCGTTGAGCTCGGCATTACGACGTGCGTCGGCAATGCCGGCGTGGTTGCGCTCCACGCCAAGCAGCATAATACCGACGCCCTTGTCCTGGGCGGCTTTGGCTGCGCACAGGCCGATAGTTCCACTACCGCAATAGGCATCCATGAGTACGTCGCCCTGCTGCAGGTCCATGCCGTCAATCGCGAGCTGATAGAGCAGCTCGGTCTGCTGCGGGTTGGTCTGGTAGAACGCGGTGGGGGAGATATCGAACTCGCAGCCGAGCAGCTGGTCGCGCATGCACTCGGCGCCATATACAATGCGGGTTTCCTCGCCGAGGATGGCGTTGCCGGGACGTCCGTTGATGTTTTGGGCGACGGTGACGATGTGCGGATTGAGTGCGGCGACAGCCTCAAAGAACTCCTGCGCATGCGGTAAGTCGCGCTGAGCGGTCACGAGCGTAACCATGACCTGGTCGGTACGCCAACCGCAGCGGACGACGGCATAGCGAAGCAAACCAAGATGCTTGTCCTCATTAAAGGCGGGAATATGCAGCCGCTCAGCTTCGCGTGCGATGCCGTTGAGAATCTGACGGGCACCCGGTGCCTCGACAGGACACTCGGGTACGGCAACGATCTTGTGCGTGCCGCGCTCAAAGAAACCGCAACGGACAGCACCCTCCTTACCGGGAGCAAAGGGAGTGGCGGCCTTATGGCGAAAACCGCGCGGCGCAGGATATTTGCCCGGGTCGCCCAGGGTGACGCCCATACCGCGAATGGGGTCGACGCTAATGCCCTCGCGCTCGCAAAGGGTAGCAAAAAGCTCCTCCATGGCGGCCTGCTTGGCTGCCAACTGCTTCTTATAAGGACGATTGAGCGCCGTGCATCCGCCACAAGCTCTCATGATGGAACAGGGAGACTTGGGATCCACAGCCTTACGCGCAGGCGAAACCGGATCTTTATGCGGACGCTTGGAGCGAGTCTGAGACGCTTTGTCTCCGCCTCGACGAGAGTCAGAACGCTTGGTCTTAGCCCTGCTCTTGGCCGATTTGCTTTTTGCAGCTTTAGAAGACTTGGATTTCGTAGAAGATTTCTCCTCCGACCCCTCAGCTGCTTCGATCAAAGCACGACGAGCCTTACGCTCCGCACGAGATTCTGCCATGAATTAACCCCACTAATTTATTAATTTAAAGCTACAAGCATTGTACCGTGCCAAGCCAACAGACGATATGCAAGCGGTTTATTGGTATCAGTGATAGGTACAACGATGATTGCCCGCTGGGCTCCGGGGCGGGGGTTAAGTTTATCGCGAGTTCCGCACGAACAGGAGGCCACTTAATGTGGCCTCCGTCGTGAGCAGGACTGTAGAGCAGGAAACTTAACCCCCGCCCCGGAGCCCAGCGGGCAACCCCTCCCTTGTGCTCTATCACGCTAAAGTGTATGATTCTGAACGTTACATGACTCACTTTATCTAACTAAAGTGCCATCAAGGGGGAATACCATGAACACCGATATGTCTCGTCGTCAGTTTGTTGGTCTAGTCGGCTCGCTTGCCACGGTGCTCGGCCTTGGTCTTGTCGGTTGCGGCGGTGGTGCCGGCAAGGGCTCCGCTGCTGGCTCTGCCGCGGCCAAGGATGTGAAGGGTGCTGCGGAGTCCAAGAAGCTCGTGGTGGGCTTCGATAAGTCCTATCCTCCGTACGGCTTTGTGGGCGACGATGGCGAGTACACCGGCTTTGATCTCGATCTGGCCAAGGCTGTTGCCGATAAGCAGGGCTGGGAGGTCAAATACGAGGCCATCGACTGGGACGCCAAGGATACGCTGCTTAACTCGGGCGCCATCAACTGCATCTGGAACGGCTTTACCATGGAGGGCCGTGAGGACGACTACACGTTCTCCGAGCCGTACATGCTCAACGAGCAGGTGCTGGTGGTCAAGAAGGATGCGGGCATCAAGGGCTGGGACGATCTTGCCGGCAAGACTGTGATTACCCAGACTGATTCCGCTGCGCAGGACGTGCTTGAGGGTGACCAGAAGGATCTGGCAGCGACGTTTGCCACGCTCGACACGATCGGCGAGTACAACACGGCCTTTATGCAGCTCGAGAGCGGCGCGGTCGATGCCGTGGCGTGCGACCTTTCGATTGCCCAGTATCAGCTTGCCGCCAAGCCCGATGCCTATACGCAGCTTGATGAGCCGCTGTCCAGCGAGCACTACGCCGTTGGCTTTAAGAAGGGCGACACCAAGTCGGCCGATGCTGTAGCCGAGTCGCTCAAGGCGCTCTACGAGGACGGCACGGTCAAGGACCTGTGCGACAAGTATGCAGATTACGGTCTATCCTTCGACAACTGGGTTCTCAAATAGCCACAGCACCCAACCTTGCGGCTCCAACCCTCCTCGCGTACCAAAGTACGCTTCGTCGGGCTTGTCGCTCGCAATCTTGGGCACTGTGCCTATTTGAGAGTAAAATCCGCTGTTCCGTTACTGTGAAAGAGAGCTTGGGTTGTCTATTCAGGTCATGATGCAGATGCTTGGCCAGGGGTTCTTGGTCAGTTTGCAGCTGTTTGTGTTGACGCTGCTCGGGTCGATTCCGCTGGGAATTCCCGTGGCGTTTATGCGCATGAGCAAAATCGCGCCGCTTCGCTGGATTGCGCGCATCTATATCTCGGTCATGCGCGGCACGCCGCTCATGCTGCAGATGTTTGCCATCTACTTTGCCCCGTATTACGTGTTTGGCATTTCGCTCACGCCCGATTCCAAGTGGACGGCGTGCGTCGTGGCGTTCATCATCAACTACGCCGGTTACTTTGCCGAGATCTATCGCTCGGGCTTGCAGTCCATTCCGCGCGGTCAATACGAGGCTGCCGAGGTGCTGGGCTATTCGCGCGTGCAGACGTTTCTGTATATCGTGATGCCGCAGGTCGCCAAGCGTATTCTGCCGGCGATGGGCAACGAGATCATCACGCTGGTCAAGGACACGTCGCTGGCGTTTGCCATTGGCGTGGGTGAGATGTTCTCGACGGCCAAGGCGCTGGTCGCCTCGCAGGTGAGCATGGTGCCGTTTGCGATCGCGGCGCTGATTTACTGGGTCTTTAATTTCGTCGTCGAGATGCTGCTGGGCGCCGCCGAGAAAAAATTGGATTACTACCATGATTAATTCGGTAATGAATATATCGAACGCGCGCAAGGCGTTTGGCGGCAATGAGGTGCTCAAGGATATCTCGCTCGAGGTCAAGCGTGGCGAGGTCGTGGCGATTATCGGGCCTTCGGGTGGCGGCAAGTCCACGCTGCTGCGGTGTGCCACGCTGCTCGAGACACTCGACGGCGGTTCGCTCTCGTTTGGTGACCTTGCCGTTGCGACGGATGCGGGTTCGGGCGCGGTCTATGCGAAGGGCGATGTGCCCAAGCAGGCGCGCTCGCGATTCGGCCTGGTCTTCCAAAATTACAACCTGTTCCCGCACTATACCGTGATGAAAAACATCATCGACGCGCCGATCCGCGTGCTTAAGCGCCCGCGCGAGCAGGCGGAAGCCCGCGCTCACGAGCTGATTGCACAAATGGGGCTGACGGGCAACGAGAACAAGGTGCCGTGTGAGCTTTCGGGCGGTCAGCAACAGCGCGTGAGTATTGCCCGCGCCCTAGCGCTCGACCCGGAGATCCTGTTCTTTGACGAGCCGACCTCGGCACTCGATCCCGAGCTGACGGCCGAGGTGCTGCGTGTCATTAAAGACCTTGCGGCGCAGAATATGACGATGGTGATCGTGACCCACGCAATGCAGTTTGGGCGCGATGTTGCCGACCGCGTGGTCTTTATGGACGGCGGCCGTATTGTCGAGGAGGGCCCTGCCGAGCAGGTCATCGACCATCCACGCGAGCAGCGTACCCGCGAGTTCTTGAGCCGTATCGAGGGATAGGCTCAGGTATTTACTCAACTATTAATTGAGGCGAAGCCGCCGCAGGTCTTACGGTCTGTGGCGGCTTTTTGTTTGCATCGACGGGGTTCAATAATCGCCTCACAAGCTTGCCTCTTCCTCTCGCCGCCTGTATTCATACGTGCGCCGAAAGGTATGCATGGACAGCCGCCCGTGAGGGTAGGGTGGTGGCATAGGACATTTGGAGGGTGAGTCGGCTCGGCTGCCGACCATGCTGCTCCCGGGATGGCACCGACCGCGAACTCTCCCCGTTGGCGTCGCGCATTGCGCGCGGCCCTGCAAGGAGGTCATCATGGGTGCTCCCAAGACCGGTAACGTAAGGAACGTGGTGCTCGTAGGCCAAGGCGGGGTGGGCAAGACTTCACTCGCCGAGGCCATGCTCCACCTTTCCGGCAAGACCGCCCGCCTGGGCGGCCACGACGGCACCAAGCCCACGCTCGACTATGACCCCGAAGAGGTCAAGCGTGCATTTTCCATCTCGACGACCATTGCGCCGATCGACTGGAAGGGCGCGCGCATCAATGTGCTCGATGCCCCGTGCTACCCCGATTTTATCGGCGACGCCTTTGCCGCGATGAGCGTCTGCGAGACGGCTCTGTTTGTGGTCGACGCCGAGGCCGGCCCACAGCCTACGACGGTTAAGCTCTGGTATGCCGCCGAGGACCTGCGCCTGGCGCGTGCGGTGTTCGTAAACCGCCTGTCGCGCGCCGAGGCTAGCTTTGCGACCACGATGGACCTGCTGCAAGAGCGCTTTGGCACGCGCCTGGGCGCCGTGACCCTTCCCTGGGGCGAGGGCGAGGACTTTGACGGCATCATCGACCTGGTGCGCATGAAGGCGCGCCACTGCAACGGCGCCGAAGCCGTTGAGTCGGAGATTCCCGAGGAGTATCGTGCCCAGGCCGAGGAGGCCCACGACCATCTGTGCGAGCTGGTGGCCGAGGCCGACGACGAGCTGATGATGAAGTACCTGGAGGGCGAGGAGACGCTGACGCAGGAGGAGCTTGAAGGCCTGCTGTCGAAGGCGATTGCCGAGCGCATCTTTGTGCCGGTCTTTGCGGGCGATTGCATTAAGGAGCAGGGCGTCAACTCGCTGATGGACGACATCGCCACATACTTCCCGGCGCCGACGGACTACGGCGAGATGCCGCTCATCGACGGTGATTCGCTCAAGATCTCGAGTGACGATGACCGCCCGGTGGCGTTTGTGTTTAAGACGCTGGCCGATCCGCAGCAGGGTCGCATCAGCTTTATCAAGGTGCTGACGGGTACGCTTGAGCCGGGCCTTGAACTGGTCAACGCGCGCACGCGCAAGGGCGACCGTCTGGCTCACCTGTATGTGATGTGCGGCCGCGACATGACCGAGGTCGGTCACGCCTATGCCGGCGACATTATCGTGGCACCCAAGCTGGCGGCCGAGACGGGCGACACGCTCTCGATTACCGGCAAGGTCGAGGCTGCGGCGTTTAAGTTCCCCAACTCGCAGTACCGCATCGCCATCGAGGCCGAGAATCGCGGCGACGAAGAGAAGCTCTACACGTTTATCGAGAAGGCCTGCAAGGCCGATCCGACCATGAGCATCGATCGTGACGAGGAGACGGGCCAGACCATTATCTCCGCCGTTGGTGAGGCGCAGGTTTCGGTGTTGCTCAACCGTCTGGAGGACCGCACCAAGGTCGTTGCCAAGAGCGTGCCGATCCGCATTCCGTATCGCGAGACCATCCGCCGCACGGCGAGTGCCCAGGGCCGCCACAAGAAGCAAACTGGCGGTGCCGGTCAGTATGGCGACTGCTGGCTGCGCGTGGAGCCGCTCATTGGGCCCGACGGCACGAGCGATGGCTATGAGTTTGTGGACGAGGTCGTGGGCGGCCGTATTCCGCGCTCGCTGATCCCCGCCGTGGACAAGGGTGTCCAGGAGACCATGAAGGACGGCATCATTGCCGGCTACCCGCTCACGGGCATTCGCGTGGCTGTGTACGACGGCTCGTATCACAGCGTCGACTCCAACGAGATGGCGTTCCGCGCGGCGGCTCGCATCGGCCTGCGCAAGGCATGCGCCGATGCCGACCCGGTGGTGCTGGAGCCCATCGAGGAAATCACGGTGACTATTCCCGAGAGCTACGCCGGCGCCGTGATGGGCGACATCTCGGCCTCGCGCGGTCGCGTGACAGGCATGGAGACCGATGAGCGCGGAGACACCGTGGTCATTGCCCAGGCACCTTTCGCCGAGCTGACGGATTATTCGACGCGCCTGCGTTCCATCACGCGCGGCACGGGCGACTTTACCATGAAGCCCGCCGGCTACGAGCAGGTGCCTTATGACGTTCAGGCCAAGCTGATTGAGCGCTATGAGGAGGGCCGCGCCAAGTAGCGTGTGGCTTTGCCTGCAACATACATGCCGATGCAAGGGCCGCTCTGGGCAATCCAGGGCGGCCCTTTTTGATCCCCAGTGGGGTTGCAAATCGGTTCTTGTCGTGGCTTGGGGCTAGTCCCCCGAGGCCTGATTGCGGCCGGTGGCGTAGTCGATCTGCACATGCGGCTGCAGGTTGTAGCAGTACACGTGGAAGCAGAGGGTCTTGCCGTGGTCCTCGACCGATTGCGCCTCAAGGCGCACGCCGCGGCAGACAAGTTCCTCTTCGTTATACATGGGTGTGACGCGATAGAGCACGTGGTTGCCCGTCTCGCGGATGTAGCCGAGAATCTGCTCCTCAAACGGCAGCATGCCTGTCTCGTTGAGATAACGCGTGCCGGTGAGGAGATTCTTGCGGTTGGCGTTTTCGCCGCAGAGCGACCAGGCGATGAGATGGCAGCGGTTGTAGAGGCTCTGGCCCGGAATAAAGTCGTAGCGCTGCTGGCGCCATCCAGCGGGATGGATACGCGAGATATCGCCGCGCTCGCCTTGACCGAGTGATTCGGGGCCCACGCAGGCGAGCGCTTTGCGGGTGCGGCCCAGGCTGTCAAGCTTGGAGAACTTCTTAAAGCAACCCTCTTCTGTAGCGCGCTCGTATTCATCGAGCGTGAATGATGGTGTGCCGAGCGGGTGCGTGCTGTCGGCGCGCAGGGCAACGTAGGGGTTGCCGGCGTAGTCGGGAATGCTGCTGAGATAAACACCGCGGGCGCGGTTGAGGTCGGGGTTTTCGACCTCGTCGATGGGGGTGGCGGCGCTGTCCGCGGAAGCGCCGTCGCCGGTGTCGGTTGTGGCGGAATCGGAGCCATCGCCAGAGTCCTGGCTGTTTTGAGGGTCGGGGGAGCTCGCCGTTCCTGATTCGAGCCGATCGACCAGGTCCGCCTCGTCGTCGGTGCGGCTGGGACTTTCGTTTTGTTTTTCGGCCAGAGCTGCCGCCTGTTCATCACTTTGCGGCGACAACAACTTGGGCGCTCCGTCGAGCGACCCTGTGAACAGCGCAAACCCCAGCACCACGGCGGCGCCGATGGAAAGTACTTGCTTGTAGGCGGACTTGCGCGACATTGCGGCTCCTGGATGGACGGTTGGGAATCTACCAGTCTAGCAGGAGCCGGCAAGGGCCGTTCTGTCGAACAAATACTTAAGATTTGAGACAAACGCTACTGATTCATTTGTCCCGCGGTCTAGATCGAGGTGGAGTCGAGCCAGTTGAGCTTGCACTCGAGAATGCGCTGCTCGCCGGGTTCGCTGCTTCCGTCAAGTAGGGCGAGCAGCATCTCGGCTGCTTCGCGACCTTCTTGGTCGACGGGCTCGATGATGGTGGAGACGGTCGGTGTGGTGAGATTAGTCCAGTCTTCGCAGTTGAGTCCCAAAAGGCCGATTTGCTGCGGAAGCAGATGGGCCATTGGCTGGAGGGCCTTGTAGACACGGGGAAGTGCCCACTGATTTTGCACGAAGATAAGGGTTCGCTTGGCGGGATTGAACTTGAATTTAAAGTATTCGGTGAGCTCGTTGATTGACGGCTTGTTGTGATCGATGGGAATCGCTTTGTAGAGCTGCCCGTTCGCTGCCAGCGCCTCGGCATACCCCTGAAAACGCTCCATGCGGGTGCGCATTTCGGTCATGTTGGCGGCAATGGAAAAGAAATCTTCGTAGCCGGCGTCGAGGAGTGCCTGTGTGGCGTTGTACACGCCGTCGTAAAGGTTGGTTTTGATCCAGCTGGTACCTGGGCTATAGATGGCCGCATCGAAAAAGACGACCGGCTTGCCGGCGCGTCTAATGCGGTCATGCACGGCTTTGAAGTTTGCCGTGGGCTGGATGATGAAGCCATCGACGCCCAGCGAGAGCATCTTGTCGACGTACATGAGCTCGGTCTCGGGGTTAAAGTTGCTCGTGCAAACGACCGTCTGGTAGCCCGCGGGGAGCATGACCTGCTCCATGCCATTGAGAACGAGCCCCGCCCATTTGTTGGTGTTATCCAAAATGATGATGGCAATGACGTGGGTTTGCTTGCCGGTGAGCGTCTGCGCTTGGGCGTTGGGAACGTATCCGAGTTCCTTAATGACGCGCGCGATTTTGTTCTGCGTCTTCTCGCTAAGCTTTTCTCGTTTGTCGTTGAGGTAATACGAGACGCTTGCCGTCGAGGTTCCCGCCTCTCGAGCGACGTCTGCGATCGTAACGCGCTGTTTTGCCACAGCGACTCCTTCCGACAGATGAGCATTTTCCAACATGATGACTTTGAGTCTTGGTGAAGGATACGCTTCGGTGAGCGGCTTTTTCCTTTCATATGAGTATGCAACAAATGCGGCATACGGGTGGGGTCGAAATTTGTGACCGGCATGCGCATCTGCCGTCTACCGAGAAAATCAAATACTTCTTGACTTTTGAAATCGAGGGCAAAATCGCAGGATTCATTTTTGGTTAAACGCATAACTAAATCGCATAACCAACGCTCTGACCTGCGCGTTTACCGAAATAAGCTGGCATTAAGAAAAACGAGCACCTATATTGTTCTTGTCGAAAAGACAGCAAGTCCAAACGGCAGGGGATGCTCCGGAGGCCTCCGCAAACGGTGTCTTGCGCACGCAACTCTATGAAAAGAGGGAAGCAATGAAGATCGTAGGCGTTGCCGCCTGTACTGTGGGTATCGCCCACACGTATATGGCCCAGAAGGCGATTCAGGATGAATGCGCCGCCCGTGGCATCGAGTGCAAGGTCGAGGCTCAGGGTGGCCTGGGTATCGAGAATGAGCTCACGCAGGAAGACGTGGACTCCGCCGACCTGGTCCTGGAGTCCGTCGACGTGGGTGTCGAGAACGAGGACCGTTTTGAGCAGAAGATGGCCGAGGGCAAGTTCCTGAAGGTCGGCACCTCGGATGTAATCGCCGATCCGGTAAAGATCATCGACCAGGCCATTGAGATTATCAAGGCGACGGGTGGCGCCGTTGACGCGCCCAAGGCCGAGGCCAAGGCAGAGAAGAAGGCCGTCTCCGCTGCCCCGCAGGCCCCGACACCGGCGTCCAAGCAGTCTATCTTTGCCGATCCTGGCAAGACGCTGCTCAATGCATTCAATACCGGCGTTTCCTATTTTATCCCCATCGTCGTTATCGGCGGCGTGTTTCTTGCCTTCTCGCTGGCATCCGGTACCGCCGGCGCCAACGGCATGGAGGTTACGAACCCGCTGATGGTGAGCCTTAACACCATCGGCATGGCCGGCATCTCCATGATGATCCCGGTGCTTGCGGCATACATCTCCTACTCGATGGCCGGCAAGCCCGCGCTCGCCCCCGGTTTTGTCCTGGGCTACCTGGTCAACAACGCAGTCGTTACCCCTAACGGCAACAGCGTTTCGACCGGCTTCTTGGGCGCCATGATCATGGCGGTCATCTGCGGCTACTTTGTCCGCTGGATGAAGACCTGGAAGGTCAACAACACCATCCAGACCATCATGCCCATCCTGATCATCCCGATTCTGACCTCGCTTGTCCTGGGCATGGCCTATATCTACATCCTGGCCACGCCGCTTGGCTTTGTGATGGACTGGCTCACCGGCGTGCTCGGCAGCCTGCAGGGCGGTTCCGCAGTTGTCCTGGGTCTGGTCATTGGCGTTATGACCGCCTTCGATATGGGTGGCCCCATCAACAAGACCGCCTCGACCTTCACCATGGCCATCATGGCCTCCGGTATCTACGGTCCTAACGGTATGTTCCGCGTCGCCGTCGCCGTTCCCCCGATCGCCTGTGGCCTCGCTGCGCTCATCGCCAAGAACAAGTTCGATGACGCTGACCGCCAGATGGGCATCTCCGCGCTGTTCATGGGCTGCATCGGTATTACCGAGGGCGCTATCCCCTTCGCGGTCAAGGACCTCGGTCACACCCTGCCCGGCATTTGCATCGGCTCTGCCGTGGGTGCGGCACTTGCCGCCTTCCAGGGCATCGACTGCTACGTCCCGCACGGTGGCTTTATCGTCGCCCTTGCCACCAACAACGTCGCGCTGTTCTGCCTGGACATCGTGATTGGCGCCGTGGTCGCCGCTGCAATCCTGATTGCCATGAAGCCCACGCTCGATAAGCAGGCCAAGTAAACCTTTAAGGACTCCGGTTGTGCGGAGGGATGGATTTGACTCCGCACAACCGCCCCTACACAACAAAATCCATCCGTACTGATAGGGCCCACATCTGGGTCCCAGGGAACTTTTGTCAAAAATCCTCTGGAGAAGGAGAACAAAATGTCCAACCTCACCATCCGTCAGGCCGTTCAGGGCATGCTCAAGCTGCAGGATAGCGGCGATCACGCAACCATGGTCGGCATTGGCCCCATGAGCCCCAACCTGATTCAGGCCGTGTTCGAGCTTGCCAAGGACGAGGATTTCCCGCCCATGTTTATCGCCAGCCGCAACCAGGTCGATATGGACGAGATGGGCGCCGGCTACGTTAACGGTTGGGACCAGACGCGCTTTGCCGCCGACATCAAGAAGGTTGCCGATGAGGTGGGTTACACCGGTCCGTACTACCTGTGCCGCGATCACGGCGGTCCGTGGCAGCGCGACGAGGAGCGTAACGCCCACCTGCCCGAGGACGAGGCCATGGAGCTCGCCCGCAAGTCCTTTGTCGCCGACATGGAGGCGGGCTTTGACCTGCTGATGGTCGACCCCACCAAGGACCCCTATCAGATCGGCAAGGTTATTCCGCTCGACGTGGTGCTTCGCCGTACGATCGATCTTATCGACTACCTTGAGCAGTACCGTCGCGAGCATAACCTGCCCGAGGTCGCCTATGAGGTCGGTACCGAGGAGACCAATGGCGGCCTGACCTCCACCGATAAGTACGAGGAGTTCATTTCTCAGCTGCAGCCCGAGCTCGAGAAGCGCGGCTGCCCCATGCCCACCTTTATCGTCGGTCAGACCGGCACGCTTACCCGTTGGACCGAGCAGGTCGGCCATTACAACTTCAAGAACGCTCGCGAGCTTGCCGATATGGCCAAGCGCTACGGCGTGGGTCTGAAGGAGCACAACGCCGACTACCTGGATGACGCGACGCTGCTCGAGCACATCCCGGCTCACGTGACCGCTTCCAATGTCGCCCCTCAGTACGGCACCGAGGAGACCCGCGCTTACCTCAAGCTCTGCGCTACCGAGCAGATCCTGGTCGACAACGGTCTGTGCGATGACCCCTCCGACCTGTATCACACCCTGCTGGTCAAGGCCATCAAGACCGAGCGCTGGCGCAAGTGGATGACTGGCGACGACGTCAACCTGCAGGTCGATGACATCCTTGCCGACGATGAGCTCAGTCTGAAGATCCTGGATGTCTCCGGCCACTATGCGTTCAACGATCCTGAGGTCAAGGAGCAGGTCGAGAAGCTCTATCGCAACCTCGCTGCCCAGGACATCGACGGCAAGCGCTTTGTGATCGAGCACATCAAGCGCCCGATCAAGCAGTACGTCGTCGGTCTTAACCTCAAGGGCGTCACGACCCGCATCGAGGCCGCTCTTGCCGAGTAAGTAGCTTTTCCTACGCGACGCCGGGCCTGGGGCATGTCCCAGCTGCAGGCCCGGCACATGGGACAAAGGGGCGGTCCCTTTGTCCCATTCTTTTGAGTTTTAGCTTCCTTTGAAGGGGTTCACCATGAAGTTCTTTATCGATACCGCCAATCTGGACGAGATTGCCGAGGCCAAGAGCTGGGGCTGCCTGGCCGGTGTTACCACCAACCCGTCCCTGTACGCCAAGACCGGCGGCAAGCTTGCCGACTTTGAGCCCCATATGCTCAAGATTGCCGAGCTCTGCGAGGGTCTGCCCGTGTCCGCCGAGTCTACCGCGACTACTGCCGAGGGCATGATCGAGGAGGGCAAGCGTCTTGCCGCCCTCGCTCCCAACATCGTGGTTAAGCTTCCCGTGTGCGAGGCCGGCCTTGCCGCCTGCCGCGCCCTGGCCGACGCAGGTGTGCGCGTCAACATGACGCTTGTTTTCTCGCCGACCCAGGCCTTGATGGCCGCCAACGCCGGCGCTCGCTACATCAGCCCGTTTGTGGGGCGCTTCGATGACATCGCCGAGGACGGTATCTCGCAGCTCGACAATGTTGTGACTTGCATCAAGAACTATGACTGGACCGGCAAGAACGTCGACGACACCGTTGAGATCATCACCGCTTCGGTCCGCACGCCCAACCATGTGACCCAGGCGGCGCTGCTTGGTGCCGACATTGCGACCGTCCCCATGGCCGCTCTTAAGAAATGCTTGCATCACCCGCTGACCGACCAGGGCCTTGCCTCTTTTGAGGCTGATTGGCAGAAGGTCGTCGCTCAGGCTTAACGAGTGGATTGCCCCGGCATCGCGTCATCCGGTGCCGGGGTTGTTCTCAAGAGAGGAATTCGTATGACCAACCAGGAGCTGGCGAAGGTCGCCAATGAGGTCAGGAAGGGTGTCGTGACTGCGGTTCACGCGGCCAAGTCGGGACATCCGGGTGGATCGCTCGGTGCTGCCGACATCATGACGTATCTGTACTTTGAGGAAATGAATATCGATCCTGCTGACCCTCACAAGGCCGATCGCGATCGCTTTGTGCTCTCCAAGGGCCACTGCGCTCCGGGCCTGTACGCCGTGCTCGCCGAGCGCGGGTTCTTCCCCAAGGAGGATCTCGAGACGCTGCGCCACATCGGCAGCCACCTGCAGGGCCATCCCAACATGAATGACACCCCGGGCGTCGACATGTCCACCGG
>CALBBA010000039.1 GCA_937926755.1 uncultured Collinsella sp. | reverse complement strand
AAGCTTAACGGACGTGCCGTTGACCTTGACGGCGTAGTCCTTACCCGCAAAATACGCGCTGTCGATGCTCATGGTGAGCGTTGCAGTCCCGTGCCAATCGAGCTCGGTTGCCGTCGAGCTGAGCGCGTAGCCCACCTGATTGCTCGGCAGCGTCACGACCAGCTTGGGGCCGGCCGCCACGGTAACCTCGGTGGCGGAAGAGGCGTCGTAGTTAGTCTTGGCCTGGTAGCGCACCTCATACGTACCGGCGGCAAGACCCGTAAGCTCGGCCGTGCCCTCGCCCACCGCCTGATACTCGGCGGCACCTTTGGCGCGCCACTCCACCGTGGCGTCGACGCCCGTGATCTTGCCGTCACGCTTGCCGCTCACGGTCTCGGCCGCAGCCTGGACCACCGGCGCGCCCTGCGCGGCGTTCTTGATGGAGAAGTCGCACGTCAGGCCCTCGGTCGGCAGCGCGTAGTTGCCAGCGGCCTTGCCCGTCAGTGCGGTGAGGTTCGCCTGGTACGAATCACCGGCCTCGACCTGGGAGCCCTCGACGGTCGCGCCAAGGTCATCCTTGTCGATGACGTTGCCGAGCGTTGCTTCGGGGCAGTGCTCCTCGCCGTCGTAGACAAACTCGGTAGTTCCCCACTTTACAGTGAGCACACGCTGGTTGATGGTGAACACGCCATCAACGAACGTAATGTTGTAGTTGGGGTTCGCGCCCTCAGGCTGCGTCAGTTGCAGAGCATAGCCGCCATCACGCACGTTGTCGCTATCTTCGCGCTCGATCTCAATACCCTGGAGGCTCTCGCCCTCGACAAGCTCGCCGGATGTGATCGCCCACGTAAACACGGGGTCGGCCTCGCCGTACGTCTTGGAGGAGGCATCGACTGCGACCGTAATCGCGCGCGGCTTGACCTCGAGCGTAACCTCGCCCTCGGCGGTCGCACCGTCAATCGTCACCTGATAGGCAACGGCCAGCTTGCCAACATCGCGGATCCTGGGGGCCTCGGGAGACCAGTTCTTGCCGTCAGCGCTGTACTTTGCCGTTGCACCCTTGGGCAGACTCGTCGCATCAACCGTGTGATAGTCGCCGTCGTACTCGTCGGAGTAGCCAACGATGGCGGCAGCCGGAATCTCGACCTCGGCCAGCTTGTGACCGCAGACCTCGCACTGCTGATGCTTGGAGCCCACCTCAGTTGC
>CALBBA010000038.1 GCA_937926755.1 uncultured Collinsella sp. | reverse complement strand
GCCGCCCCGGCCCCGGCAATGTAATCCTAGCTGACCAAAGTTAGATGCGCAGTCTCCAGGGCAGCATCAGCAAAGTCACCATTGCATTAAAAATGTTCAGCCCCGCAAAACGAAACGGCCGAGAGGGCCTGCTCCGGGCGGGTGCCCTTCCTCGGGGAAGTTCGCGAAGCCCACTTCCCCGAGGAAGGGCACCCGCCCGGAGCAGGCCCCAGCGCGAGACCGTCCCGGATGCCTACTTACTCGTTGTCGCCCGCGGTCATCTGGGTTGCGGAGAGCGCGCCGTCGGCAGCGGTTGCAGCTGCTGCGTCGGGCCAGACCCAGTCGGTGAAGGCCGGGTGATCGTAGCCCTCGTCGCACGCGAACTCGAAGGCTTCGGTGCGGAAGGCCTCCCACTCGTTGATCTGCTCGGCAAACTTATCGGCGTCGACCATGCGCAGCACGTCGGCGGCCAGTGCCCAGCGGTCCATGTTGTTCAGGCGCAGCATGTCGAACGGCGTTGTCGTGGAGCCTTTCTCCTCGTAGCCGTGGACGCGGAAGGCATCGTGGCCGGGGCGGTTCCAGATCAGGCGGCGAATCGTGCCGGCATAGGCGTGGAAGGCAAAGAGAACGGGCTTCTCGCCGCAGCCGAAGAATTCAGCCCAGCGCTCGTCGGTGATAGCCTGGTCGTTCTCGCAGGCGTTCTGGATCTTGAGCAGGTCGACCACGTTGACGAACCACACCTTGATGCCCAGCTCGCGCAGCATATCGGTTGCGGCAAGGGCCTCGAGCGTCGGCACGTCACCGCAGGTGGCAACGACGACATCGGCCTCGGCGAGCGAGGCGGCGGTCGATGCCCACTCCCAGGTCGCAACGCCCTCGGCAAGCTCGGCCTTGGCCTCGTCGACCGTCTGGAAGGTCGGAGCAGGCTGCTTGCCGCAGAAGATGGCGTTGACGCAGTCAGTGGACTGGTAGACGCGCTCGGCCACGGCGAGAGCCATGTTGGCGTCGGCCGGATAGTAGGCGTTTACGATGTGCGTGTCGTTGGCCTTGTTGAGCAGCAGGTCGATAAAGCCGGGGTCCTGATGCGAGAAGCCGTTGTGGTCCTGACGCCAGACGTGGCTCGACAGCAAAATGTTAAGGCCGCTGATGGGGGCACGCCACGGAATCTCGCGCTTGGTAGCCTCGAGCCACTTGCAGTGCTGGTTGACCATGGAGTCGACCACATGGACAAAGCTCTCGTAGGAGCTCCACACGCCGGAACGGCCAGTGAGCACGTAGGCCTCGAGGAAGCCCTCGCATTGGTGCTCGGACAGCTGCTCGACGACCTTACCGGAGCCTGCCAGCAGCTCGTCGTTGGCCTCGTCCTCGTAGAAGCCGGCGTCCCACTGCTTCTTGGTCACCTTGTAGGCAGCCTGCAGGCGGTTGGACGCGGTCTCGTCGGGACCGAAGATGCGGAAGTCATCCATGTTCTTGGCCAGAACGTCGGCAGTGTACTCACCAAAGACGCGGGCGGCCTCGGTGGAGCCCCAGCCATGACCATTAGTGTCGACGGGGACCTCGTGGGCATGAATATCGGGCAGCTCGAGCTCGCGACGCACCTTACCGCCGTTCGCGTTGGGGTTGGCGCCGATGCGCAGCTCGCCGGTCGGCATAAAGGCCGTCACCTCGGGGCGCACCTGGCCCTCGGGCGTAAAGAGCTCCTCGGGCTTGTAGGAACGCAGCCACTCGCGCAGCACGCGGAAGTGCTCATGGGTGTCCTTGGCGCTCGCCAGCGGCACCTGGTGCGCACGCCAGGAGTCCTCGGTCTTCTTGCCGTCGATCTGCTTGGGGCAGGTCCAGCCCTTGGGCGTGCGGAACACAATCATGGGGTAGGCCGGGCGGACCACGGTCTCGCCTGCGGCGGCCTGGGCCTGCGCGGTTGCCTTGATGTCACAGATCTCATCGAAGACCTGCTCAAACAGGGCAGCGAAACGCGCATGAATGCTTGCGTGGCTCTCGTCGTCAAAGCCGGCGACAAAGAAGTGCGGCTTATAGCCCATGCCCTCAAAGAACTTGGTGAGCTCTTCGTCGGACACGCGGGCGAGGATGGTGGGGTTGGCGATCTTGTAGCCGTTGAGGTGCAGGATCGGCAAAACGATACCGTCGGTTGCCGGGTTCACGAGCTTGTTGGATTGCCAAGAGGTCGCGAGCGGGCCGGTCTCGGACTCGCCGTCGCCCACCACGGCCACGGCCAACAGGCTCGGGTTGTCCATGACGGCACCGTAAGCGTGGCTGAGCGTGTAGCCGAGCTCGCCGCCCTCGTGGATGGAACCGGGCGTCTCGGGCGCAAAGTGGCTCGGAATGCCGCCGGGATAGGAGAACTGGCGGAAGAACTTCTGCAGGCCTGCCTCGTCATTGGTGATGTCGGGGCGAATCTCGCGGTAGGTGCCGTCGAGCAGCGACTGAGCAGTACCGGCGGGGCCACCGTGACCAGGGCCCATCAAGAAGATAGCATTCTGGTTGTGGTCGGCGATCAGTCGATTGACGTGACCGAACAGGAAGTTGATGCCGGGCGTGGTGCCCCAGTGGCCAACCAGGCGGTGCTTAACGTCCGGACGACCGAAGTCGCGCACCTCACCGGTTTTCTCGTCGACAAAGTCGGGGCGCATTAGCGGGTTAGAGCGAAGGTAGATCTGACCGACGGACAGATAGTTCGATGCGCGCCAATACAGGTCGACGCCCTCGAGCTCGGAAGCCGGCACCTCGTGGCCCAGCTTTTGCCACGGCGTCCCCAGTGTTTTAGCCATTGTTTATGTCCCTTCGCTGTGCGGTCACCCTCCAATACGGCAACCTTTCGTTGGGACCAGTATATTTGCTAAAACGTTTTATCATGGTGAAAAAACGTTTTACCACCCTTATCAATCCCATCGATTAGCAAAACGCGACATTCACCTGCGGCGTTGATTGTCACAGGTGCTCCACATTCGGTCTCTGCAAATTGGTAAACGTGTTTAGTTGTGTTTAGTAAGCTCGAGCACGCTGTCCTTAACGATAAGCTCCGGCTCCAGAACGACCTCTTCGGCACGCCTGCCGCCCCTACCGGCAAGACGCTTGGACATGCAGCCAAAAGCATGCTCCGCAAGGACACCAGGGTCCTGCTCAATCGCGGTCAGCGCCGGCTCAAAGAGAACGTCGGCCGCCGAGTTGTCATAGCTCACCACCGAGATATCGCCCGGGATGCTCTTCCCCATCTCGTGCAAGCGCTTGAGCAAACCGAGGGCAATGTTATCCGAGCTTGCGAACACGGCAGTGGCGTCAGTTGCGAGCACTGCCTCCGAGGCCTCGTATGCGCTCGGAATGTAGTACTCGCTCTCAAACTCCAAACGCGCGTCGATCGGCAGGCCGACCTCGCGCAGCGCGCGCTCATAGCCGGCAAGTCGCTTGCGACCCGTATTGGAACGGCGGGCATTAACCAGGCAGGCAATACGGCGGTGGCCTTGCTCGATCAGATAGCGGGTGGCCATATAGCCGCCCATCTCGTGGTCGAACATCACCTTGTCGCACTCGAGCCCCTCAATGGCACGGTCGACCATTACGGCCGGGATGGGCAGGTGGCTGACTTCTTCGCGCAGGGCGCGGTCATCGGAGAACTCGTCACCCACCACCAGGAAGACGCCATCAACGCCGCGCGTCACCAGCTGGCGCAGCAGCTCCAGATCGTCATCGGCGCTGCCGCCCGAGCTGGTAATGAAGAGCGCATAGCCGTCCTCGCGGCAGCGCTTTTCCAGGCTACCGGCGAGCGAGGCAAAAAAGCGGCTCTCGATGTTAGGGACGATAAGGCCCAGCGTGCGCGACTCGCGCATGACCAGGCTGCGCGCAATCTGGTTGGGAACATAGTGGTTGCGTGCCGCGCCCTCTTTGATGGGCTTGCGGTTTTCTTCCGAGATGCGACAGGGCCGATTATTGAGAACAAGCGAGACCGACGAGGGGGAAAGCCCCACCTCCTGGGCGATCTGCTTGAGGGTGACTTTGTTGGCCATCTCGCTCCTTCCGGGTTTACGCGCAATCTCTTGAAAGTATAGCGACTACCCCTCTACCTCGGTGATAAACACTTTACCAATCCGGTGGACGGCTGTTTTATCGCCGCCAGCGCACCAAATCCGTCCGGGTGGGGTATATTGCAATCGATTGATGACAACGACCACCAAAAGGCGGATATTCGTATGCACGAGAACGATTTTTTTAACGAGGACCTGCTGTGCGCGCTCGCTGGCGTTGCCGGCGAGGACAACGTGCTGATGAGCGAGCCCATGCGCGAGCACACCACGTTTAAGATCGGCGGTCCGGCCGACGTCTTTGTCACGCCCGATACTGAGCAGGGCCTCGTCGCCACGCTCGATACCTGCTATCGCTGCAATCTACCACTCACCATCGTGGGCAACGGCTCCGACTTGCTCGTCGGCGACAAGGGCATCCGCGGCGTCGTCGTAGCGCTGGGCGAGGGCCTCTCCGACATTACGGTCGACGGCACGCACGTCACGGCGGCAGCCGGCGCCTTGCTTTCCGATGTCGCAGCCGCGGCAGCCGAGGCCGG
Source organism: uncultured Collinsella sp. (assembly GCA_937926755.1). Lineage (GTDB taxonomy): Bacteria > Actinomycetota > Coriobacteriia > Coriobacteriales > Coriobacteriaceae > Collinsella. The sequence continues at coordinate 3,622 of CALBBA010000038.1, read as the reverse complement.
CCTTACCGGCATGGAGCCCATCTCGGGCATTCCCGGATCGGTCGGCGGTGCCTGCTACATGAACGCCGGAGCATACGGCGCCTGCATGGCCGATGTGCTGGAGTCCGTGCGCGTCTACAAGCCCGCCCGCATGCTCGACGACGGCACCCGCGGTAGCGGCAGCATTATCGAGTTCGATGTCGATGAGCTCAACCTGGGCTATCGCAAGAGCCGCATTGCCGACGACGGCTTCATCGTGCTTTCGGCCACTTTCAATCTCGCCCCGGGCAACGCCGCGATGATCAAGGCCGACATGGACGACTACCGTCAGCGTCGCGAGGACAAGCAACCGCTCGACATGCCGAGTGCCGGCTCCACCTTCAAGCGCCCCGAGGGATACTTCGCGGGCACGCTCATCGAGCAGTGCGGCCTCAAGGGCAAGCACGTCGGCAGGGCAGAGGTCAGCCGCAAGCACGCGGGCTTTGTGGTTAACGCTGGCGGCGCGACCTGCGCGGACGTCCTCGCGCTCATCAAAAAAGTACAGGATACCGTTTTCACGGCGACGGGCGTGACACTCGAGCCGGAAGTGAAGATCATTCGATAAAGGGGGAGCGGAGCATGGAGATCCTGGTCATCTCGGGCCTGTCCGGCGCGGGTAAGTCCTGCGCCGCGTCCTGTCTGGAGGATATCGGCTATTACACGGTGGACAATATGCCCGCCGCCATCATTCCGAAGTTCGCGGAGTTCTCCGCCGAGAGCGACGGCCGCTACGACCGTGTCGCGCTGGTGAACGACATCCGCGGCGGCGTGGACAGCTTCCACGAGCTGCTGGAGGTCATCGACCGTCTGCGCGAGGGCGGCACGGTCTGCCGCCTGCTCTATCTGGAGGCGGACACGCAGAGCATCATCAAGCGCTACAAGGAAACGCGCCGCCGCCACCCGCTCATGGAGAGCGGCGCGACCATCGAGGACGCGGTGAAGCGCGAAACGGAGCTGCTGCGCCCGCTGCGCGAGCGCGCGGACTTTGTGATCGACACGACGCAGCTCTCCGCGGCGAAGCTGCGCGGCGAGCTCTACCGCCTCTTTGCGGAAAAGGGGCAGCAGAGCCGCATGAGCGTCAACGTCGTCTCCTTCGGCTACAAGTACGGCGTGCCGCTCGAGGCCGATCTGGTGTTCGACGTGCGCTTCATGCCGAACCCCTACTATGTACCGGAGCTGCGCTACCAGACCGGCATGAACGACGACGTTTACAACTATGTCTTTTCCTTCCCGCAGACGAAGGAATTTCTATCAAAGCTCGAGCAGATGCTCGCGTTCCTCCTGCCGCTCTATCAGGATGAGGGCAAGGCCGTGCTGGTCGTGGCCGTCGGCTGCACCGGCGGACGGCACCGCTCGGTGTCCATCGCGCGGGCAGTAACGGAGTACTTAAATAAGCTCGGCTACGCCGCCTACGAGAACCACCGCGATATCACACGCGGCTGAAAGGAGAACGCCCATGTCCTTTTCCTCCGACGCCAAGGCGGAGCTGTGCCGCGTGCCGCTCACGCGGCGCTGCTGCGCGCGCGCCGAAGCCTACGGCGTACTGCTCTACGCGGGCAGCTTCTCCCCGACCGAGGTGCGCATCGTCACCGAGAGCGAGGACTTTGCCGCGCGGCTGCCAAAGCTCTTCCAGAAGGCGTTCAGCGTTCGCTTCGACGCGCAGGAGAGCGGCAGCAAAAGCATTTTCCGCATCACGGACGGGCAGAAGCTCGCCGTCATTTTAGAAGCGCTCGGCTACGATCCCGACCAGCACTACGCGCTGCACGTCAACTTCGCGCTGCTGGAGGAGGAGTGCTGCCGCGCGTCGTTCCTGCGCGGGGCCTTTCTTGCGGGCGGCAGCGTGACCGATCCGCTCAAGCGCTACCATCTTGAGCTTGCCACGCCGCATTTGCAGGCGGGGCGCGAGGGCGAGGCGCCGCCGCGCGACCATGGCTACCAGCCGGAAAAAGTGCAGCGGCAGGGCAACGGCGTGACCTATTTCAAGCAGAGCGACCACATTGAGGAGCTGCTCACGCGCATCGGCGCGCCCGCCGCGGCGATGGAGGTCATGGCCGCAAAGGTCGAAAAGGAAATGCGCAACACGGTCAACCGCCGCGTCAACTGCGACGCGGCGAATGTGGACAAGGCGGTCGCCGCCTCGCGCGAGCAGGTCGAGGCGCTCACGCGCCTGACCGACGCGGGCATCGTCGCCACGCTGCCGGTCAAGCTGCAGGAGGTCGCGGTCGCTCGGCTTTTGCAGCCGGAGCTGTCGCTCAGCGAGCTGGCGGAGACCTTCGACCCGCCGCTCACCAAATCCTGCCTCAACCACCGGATGCGCAAGCTCATGGAGCTTGCGGGCAAAGAGAAAGCATAAAGAGAGGAAAGCATCATGCCGTTTGCACATCTGCACGTTCATACGGAATACAGCCTTCTTGACGGCGCGTGCCGCATCAAGGGGCTGGCCAAGCGCGTCCGCGAGCTGGGGCAGACGGCGGTCGCCGTGACCGACCACGGCGTGATGTACGGCGCGATCGACTTCTACCGCGCGTGCAAGGCCGAGGGCGTCAAGCCCGTCATCGGCTGCGAGGTCTATGTCGCGCCCCGCACGCGCTTTGACAAGCAGCACGAGTTTGACGCCGAGGCGCGCCACCTTGTCCTTCTGTGCGAGAACGAGGAGGGCTACCGCAACCTCTCCTACATGGTCTCCAAGGCGTTTACCGAGGGCTTCTACATCAAGCCCCGCATCGACCTTGAGCTGCTGCGCGCGCACGCCAAGGGACTTATTGCGCTCTCGGCGTGTCTTGCTGGCGAGATCCCCCGCCGGCTGCGCAACGGCGAGTACGACAATGCAAAGGCATATGCCTTGACACTCTCGGAGATATTTGGCCCCGACCGCTTCTATCTTGAGCTTCAGAACCACGGCATCCGCGATCAGGCGGTCGTAAACAAGGGCTTGCTGCGCATCCACGAGGAGACGGGGCTGCCGCTCGTGTGCACGAACGACGCGCACTATCTTACGAAGGCGGACGCCTACGCGCACGATGTGCTGCTGTGCATCCAGACGGGCAAGACCGTGGACGACGAGAACCGGATGCGCTACGAGCCGCAGAACTTCTACCTCCGCTCGACGGAGGAGATGGAGGCGCTTTTCGCCCAATACCCCGGCGCGATCGAAAACACGGGGAAGATCGCGGAGATGTGCAATTTGGAGTTCACCTTCGGCAAGTACCACCTGCCGGAATTCAAGGTGCCGGAGGGCTACACCTCGCTGACCTATTTCAAAAAGCTCTGCGCGGACGGCTTTGCCGGGCGCTACGGCGAGGGGACGGAAAAGCAGAAGGCGCAGCTGGAATACGAGGAGAACATGATCGAGAAGATGGGCTTCGTCGATTATTTTCTCATCGTCTCCGACTTTGTGCGCTACGCCAAGAGCGTCGGCATCCCCGTCGGCCCGGGGCGCGGCAGCGCGGCGGGCAGCATCGTGAGCTACTGTCTGCACATCACGGACATTGAGCCGATGAAGTACGGTCTTTTCTTCGAGCGCTTTCTCAATCCCGAGCGCGTGTCCATGCCCGATATCGACATGGACTTCGGCGATACCCGCCGCGGCGAGGTCGTGGACTAT
>CALBBA010000037.1 GCA_937926755.1 uncultured Collinsella sp. | reverse complement strand
AATAGAAAACGCGCAGGCCCCCCCACCTCGAAGGGGGGGTCGACCTCCCGGCGCGCAACGACTCCCGCCATGAGCTCCATGCGGTTGTTGGTGGTCTTGGCGTAGCCGCGCGAAAGCTCGGAGGTGAAGGTCTTGCCGGCGGGGTTGGTGTATTTGAGCACGGCGCCGTAGCCGCCGCGTCCCGGATTTGATCGGGCCGAGCCGTCGGTATAGATGATGACCTTCACGGGCTTCCTTTCGTTGGGTACGTTTCGTGTGAGTGACCATTGTAGCGCCATGCCCGCCGGGGGCTAGCAATCTACGATTTCTACCCCGTCTTCCGACAGTTAGTTGGCATGGATGATGCGGTTGAGCTCGTCGAGGTATTGCTGCAGGAGGGGAGAGGGCTTGCGCTCGTCGTGCATGATATAGCCTACGTGCATCGTTGGGGCGTCTGCTAACGGGATCGATGCCATACCCCATTGCATTTCATTGGAGAGGACACCGGTCGACAGGGTGTAGCCGTTCGACGTGATAAGTAAGTTAGTAAGTGTTCCGCGGTCCGAGATTCGTATGTTGCGGTCGCAAGGGATATAGCTAAAAGGTTCCTCGGCGTAATAGAAGGAGTTTGAGGTTCCCTGCTCAAAGCTATAACGCGTATAGGGTGTGAGGTCGGCAAGGGACAGCTGCAGGCGGCGGGCAAGCGGGTGGCGCTCGCTAACGAAGACGTGGACCGTCGCGTCGAATAGGGGATGGAAGCTCGCGCGCGCATCGGCAAAAGCCTTCTGCAGAACGCGGGCGTTAAAGTCGTCCAGATAGAGGATGCCGATGTCGCTGCGAAACGCGCGGACGTCATCGATGATCTGCGATGTGGTGGTCTCGCGCATGACGAACTCGAACTTGCTGTCGCGGCAGCGCTCGACCACGTTGACAAAGGCCTCGACCGAAAAGGCGTAGTGCTGGGCGGAAATGGCGAGGCGGGCTTGCGGGGTGCCGCCGTCCTCGTAGCGCGCCTCGAGCATGTCGGCCTGCTCTACGACCTGGCGCGCATAGCCCAAAAGCTCGGTGCCGTCGTTGGTGAGTGCAACACCACGGCTAGAGCGCGTAAAGATTTCGATATGAAGTTCCTGTTCCAGGCTTTTGACGGCGTTTGAGATGTTGGACTGAGCGGTATAGAGGCGCTGAGCTGCGGCGTTGATTGAGCCGGACTCTGCCACGGCGATCAGAAAACGAAGCTGCTGAAGGGTCATCGGCGCCCGTCCTTTCGATAGCTATCTAAAAAACCGATAACAGGTTAGCGCTTTTAAGTGATTGACCGAGCGAAACAATGCTCGTACTATTCAAAACACACAAAGGCGGTAGGTAATTAAGCCGACCACGGAACCGGGATGCGAAAGGAGGCCCGCATATGAATTGCTTACCAAGACGAATGCCGGGCTCCTGTTTGCGTCCGTCGGCGTGATCAGGAGACAGCGACTTACTTCTCTTACTCTTATTACTTTTATTCGATCAAGGAGATCATCATGAGCCAGTTCATCAACAACCCCGAGCACACCTTTGGTTTCGATACCCTGCAGCTTCACGTTGGCCAGGAGAGCGCCGATCCCGCATCCGACTCCCGCGCCGTGCCTATCTACCAGACCACGAGCTATGTGTTCCGCAACTCCCAGCACGCCGCCGATCGCTTTGGTCTTGCCGACGCCGGTAACATCTACGGCCGTCTGACCAACTCCACCCAGGGCGTCTTCGAGGATCGTATCGCCGCGCTCGAGGGTGGCGTGGCCGGTCTTGCCGTCGCCTCCGGTGCCGCTGCCATCACCTATACCCTGCAGGCTCTTGCCCAGGCTGGTGACCACGTGGTGGCTCAGAAGACCATCTACGGCGGTTCCTACAACCTGCTCGAGCATACGCTCTCCCAGTTTGGCGTCGAGACCACGTTTGTCGATGCCCATAACCTGGAAGAGGTTGAGGGTGCCATCAAGGACAACACCACGGTCATCTATCTCGAGACGCTCGGCAACCCCAACTCTGACATCCCCAACATCGACGCCATCTCCGAGATCGCCAAGAAGCACGGTCTGCCGGTTGTCGTCGACAACACCTTCGGCACCCCGTATCTGTTCCGTCCGCTGGAGCATGGTGCCAACATCGTCGTTCACTCCGCAACCAAGTTCATCGGCGGCCACGGCACCTCGCTGGGCGGTGTGATCGTCGACGGCGGTAACTTCGATTGGAAGGCGAGCGGAAAGTACGCCCAGATCGCTGAGCCCAACCCCTCCTACCATGGCGTCTCGTTTGCCGAGGCTGCCGGTCCCGCCGCCTTCGCAACCTATGTCCGCGCTATCTTGCTGCGTGACGAGGGCGCCTGCATCAGCCCGTTCAACGCCTGGATCCTGCTCCAGGGCACCGAGACTCTGTCGCTGCGCGTTGACCGTCATGTCGAGAACACCAAGAAGGTCGTTGAGTTCCTGACCAATCACCCGCAGGTTGAGCATGTGAACCATCCGTCTCTGCCGAACCACCCGGA